>CAJQOB010000040.1 GCA_905479845.1 uncultured Flavobacteriales bacterium | reverse complement strand
AAAGGCAAGTACCTCCAAAATTATCTCAATGAGTTTTGTTACAAACTTAACCGTAGATACTTTAAAGACAGGGTATTTGATAGACTCACCGTTGCAATGGCTACTTCTTACTGGTAATCTTTGGGGGAATCAGTTTTTTTTATTCTAATTGACTGAATCTCCAACCAAGTATTAAATAGTTACTTTACAAATACATGAGATTCACATTTGCTCTATTCGTTGTTCTAACTTTCACTTCATGTAAAAAAATTAAGCTCACCGCTTCCAAAGAAAATGAGTTTCTGAGAGGAGAGTACGAATGGGTGTAAAGCTATGGAAACAACAATGAATCGGAATCTTTTGAAACATTTGAAGATCGTTATGCCATGAAATTTAAGCGGAGCGGTACTGTAGAAATATATAAAAACGGAGATCACGTTTCAAAGGGCTACGTTTCTGGTATCGGCGGAATCTATCAAAACGCCAGGACTATTCATTTACATTTTGATGGAATTGGTACTTCAGTAAAGTACACCGACAACACCATCGAATACAGTTCTTTTCCTATAACGGATCACATCAACATCTTTCAAAAGCAATGAGCCCTAGAGCGCTATTATATCTTATTTGTACTGGAATCGTCTCGGCATGCGGAAAATACAAGCATAAAGAACCTTCCAATCCGGAACATTGTGAGTTATGCACTCATGCGTTGAGTTTAGAAGGAACTTTTCGTGGCCAAGTGTATATTCAAGAATTTGGGACGGGAGTGATTACAAATGAATCGGCGACCATGACGGTTCAACAAGTGTTTTGAACAATAACACTTTCGATGATTCAACCACAATGTATTTCGCAACAACCTATGTGCACGACAGCAGTTCAAACATAATTGTTTACGACACAGTAAACATTCATGATGTCAGCGGAATTATTGTAAACAGTGGCCCTCAAAAATACTGGATGCGAAATGATTCCATTTTTCATCAACGTTCCCTTGGTCTCCCTTTACCTGGCTACACTGTTATGTTTGAAGACTTGTTTATTAGGCTTTAACCCGATTACTCCTTGATTAATCGAATAATCGCTCTCTTCCCTTCTGATTCAATAGTCAACAAGTAAGTTCCTGTGGCTTCCTCCAACTGAATAACCAGCAGACGACCCTACAGAAATGGTTGTTCCTGAAATAGCCGTAACATTTGTGTAAGTGTTGATTACACCAGAAATATTTGTGTTTTGACCAAAAGATATTAACGCAAGGCAGCTTAAAAATGAAGTAAACAATAGTTTTTTCACAGGATGGTTTTGACTTTAATAAGGAGTCTAGTCGTAAATGGAAGGTCTAATTCCCAGTAGTTTACCGAATATCAGAAAGTATTATGAATTAGCGAAAATGAACTATGGAAGATAATCCTTCAAATATGTATTGATTGTCTCCAGTAGTCTAGAAGCTTCCTGAAGGTCGTATGTTTCCTTTGCTGCCTTAGCTATTTTAGCTTTCGCGTAGTATTCTCCAGATTCTAGTGTGGACGCAGGCTGGTCGATCAAATAAATATGGGTTCGTGCTCCCTTTTCGAGTGAACTCCCTATCAATTTGAAGATTGTACGAGAAAGCCAACCTGCACGAGCGCCAAGTTGCGTTCGAATCACACCTGGGTGAATACTGTAAAAAGAAATTGATGAATTCCCGGGTAACTTGGCCCAAAGCCGTGTCGTCAGAATCACACCTAATTTTGACTGTCGATATGCCTTGAATCCTGAAAAGCTTTTCTTGAACTCTATATCATCGAATTGGATACTTCCTTGATGCAAAGCGGAAGCAGTAAGTAAAACCTTTGATTGTTCATTGGTTGGAATTAAATCTTTCAATTTTTGGAACATCAAGACTGGAGCCAACAAGTTTACTTGAAACGTTTCTTCAATTCCATCTTTCGATTCTTGAAATTCGAAATTCCAAAGCCCAGCATTTAAAATGAGTAGATCAATACGACTACATCGTTTACGAAGCTCTTCACATGCTCTCAAAATAGATGCTAAAGAAGATAAATCACACAATACGTAGTCAACTTCAGTTGACGAACCTTTATCCAAGTTCAGAATCAATTCCTTCGCTTTACTTTCTGTTCGTGCGAGGAATACTAACTTGTGATTGGTCTCTACCAAATGCTGAGCGACAACCTTCCCAAATCCAGATGTTGCACCTGTCATTACTGCAATTTTCTTTTCCATTTGCTTCAATTTCTTAATCAATTAATTTATCGAGGTGCCGTTGCGGTTTAATTTCCAATGTGACCAACTCCCTTGTAAAAAACACTATTTATGATCCAAGGAACAGGCATTCCTTTCCCATCTTACTTAGGTGAAATGTAATGAATACTTTTCCTCGAACATCTACTTTTTGAAGATAGTAGAGTCAATTTCCAATTCAAATGACTTCCATGATCTATTGAATTTATTTCATGGAACAAAAAAACCCTGAATCCGACAGCTATCAGAATCAGGGCTTAAATACTAAGCATTTATCTGCTAATTAGGAATTCCCATCGATTCCTGCTTTCACTTTCGCAAGTAACTCTTCTTCTTCCGCTTTGGCTTCTGCCTCAGTTAATGGTGCAACTTTTTCAGGTGCACTGATATCTTTTAGTTCACCTGCCGCTGCACTTTCATCCACAGAAGGATTTGCAACAAGCTCAGCTTTAATCGCGGCAATTTCTGCATCTCCACTTAACGGAGCTTCCTCTGCGGGAGGTGCTTGCATTTGCTTTTTAAAATCTTCGTGTAATTCTTTTGGCAACGCAGCTAAGATTTCGCTTTCGTTTGCTTTTAAACTTTCGTGTATTTTACTCATGATAATAGGAGTTTTTAGGTTGTGTGAATTTTGAGCATCAAGATAATAATTTAATCTGAAATGTCTTTGAAACTGGTTATTTTCCATTCAACCGTAGCACAAAATGTTGTAATCGGTTCAATTAAGCTATTTACAGTCAAGTCCATTGTGAGATTATTCCGTTAACTCATCCCCTTCATCTAACGTGTCTATCTCTTCTATACGTTTAATCGCTTCAGGTCTTGGAGGATATACTTTTGAAACGATGAATCCCATAATCATTGCCATTGCGAACGACGGAGCCAATACATCTAGCTCGACGAAATAAGGCCCGATCCCATCCATTTCCGAAACAACAAATTTGAAGATGATCACCGACATGAACCCAGTAATCATTGAAGCAATAGCTCCTCTCTCCGAATATCCCTTCCAAAACAAGGACATGATTATCACTGGACAGAATGTTGCCGCGATTCCAGACCAACCAAAGATCATTACCCAGAATATTTGTCTTTCGGGATATAGATTATACAGTAAGATTGCGATTCCCAGAGCTGCAAGTGCCATCACCACCGTGGCAATTCGTGAGAACCTTGTCAAGTTCTCACCTTTCAATTCGGGTTTGAAGATTTTCTGATAGAAATCGCGCGTAATTGCACTTGAAGCAAGGATAAGGAGGGAGTCGATTGTCGACATAATCGCAGAAAGTACAATAGCGATAAAGATAGCCACGAGTATCGTTGGAAGGAATTCATTTGTTACCATGCTCAACACCTGATCACCTCCAGTTCCAAGAATTGATTCTGGATCTTGTCCTTCGCTCGTGAAATAGATACGTCCAAGAATACCAATTGTAACTGCAGCAGCATCTGTCAACAAAGTAAAAACCATTGCGACCCATTTCCCTTTATCAATTTCTTTTTCAGCTTTAATTGACATAAAACGAACGTAGACTTGTGGAGCCCCCAAAAATCCGAGTCCGATCATTGAGAAACCAATGATGGTGAATAAGTTCATTAAACCATCATCGCTCCGCCCCATCACTTGGGTTAAAGTTGGATCAATTGAATTCAAACCTTCAGTCACTCCTGTTCCATGGTCCATAGAGAACCAAATCACAACTGGAAGTAAAATCAACCCGAAAAACATCAAAACTCCTTGGAACATATCGGACCAAACAGCCGCTACGAATCCACCAATGAAGATGTAAATCAGTACAATAACAAAACCGATAAGCGCTCCATATTCGTATGGAATTTCCAACATGGACTCAAATGCAATCCCTGTTACGTCCATTTGAGAAGCCACATAAATTGTAACAAAAATCACCAAAACGGTTGCTGCTATGACTCTCAGAGTATGCGTTGCTGTCTTGAAGTGAGCTTGTAAATAATCAGGAATGGTAATGGCTTTGTAGCTATCAGACCTTCGTTTAAATCGCTTCGCCATGAATTGCCAGGAGACAAAAACACCCAGCAATTCTCCTGCGACGACCCAATATCCTGAATAACCTGCAATGGCTCCCATCCCAGTTAGTCCGATTAATAGCCACCCAGATTCTCCCGTCGCTCTTGCCGAAAAGGCAACTGCCCAAAACCCCATGTTTTTTCCACCGACATAGTAGTCGCTCATGTTTTTGATTCGTCGCGAAGCTAAAATCCCAATAAGAAAAAGGATTCCAACGTAAACGGCCAACACGGCTATTTTAATCACAAAATTTTGATCTTCCATAGTAGATAAGCTTTACAAGCGATGTATAAATTTGGTAGAAGTTGAAAAACTGAAAAATCATTAAAATCATGATTTCTTAGATTCTGCAAAATGCTCATAAAATTGAAAAAATCGCTCATTTTCCCGAACTAAATCGATTAAAATCACTCAAAAACTGGCAAAAACGATAAAAAATCGCTATTTTTGCATCACTAGAAATTGATTGAAACCCTCATCGAAATTCTGGTTGAATTTAGGGATTGACCTTGGATTTGTACATTTTATTGAACAAAAAGCACAGTCTCTTTTGAATTCTGAAAAAAACGCACCTACAAACATACACTCAATTAACGAACTCGTCACCGCTCTATCGGAAGGTGAGAGGACGACTTACAACCAAATAGTCCGCTCCATCGATATTCCAATAGTTGAGTTTGAAAACTTCTGCTCCTGGGCAAGTGATTGCTATACGCGTAATTGCGTTTTTGAGGACGAAAAATTTGAATTAATCTTACTTTGTTGGGAACCTGGACAAAAAACTCCAATCCATGATCATGGTGGTGAAGAATGTTGGGTGAAGGCTGTTCAAGGTGAATTTGAAGAAGTTATCTACAAACTAGATGACAATGATGAACTCAATTTGGTTAAGTCAGATATCTCAAAAACGAACGATATCACCTACATGATTGACTTCATGGGCTTCCATAGCCTCCAAAACATTTCAACCGAACGAAGCATGTCACTTCACCTTTATGCAAAGCCTATTAAATCGTGCAATAGCTACGACGAAGCTTCCGGTAAGCTCATCAATCGGGAATTAGTATATAGTACTTTTCCAGAATCCTTAGAAAATTAAAAAACACTCATACCGCATGTCGAATATTACTGGCGATTTAGCTCTCTTTAATGAGCTCGTAGAAGCCTTATTAAATGAAGAGGACAAAAATCCTGTGGCTGATAGAATTGAAGCCGATAAATTATACGAATCAATTGATCTCTCGCTGAATAACTCAGCAATGGTTGATGATGAATTCAAAAAAGTACTTCGTGAAGTACTCGTTTCCACTCCAAAGACTGCAACAAACTTGTTCTTCAATCAATTATTTGGAGGAAGACAGGGAAAAGCTGTTCTCGGAGACTTGTTGGCCGTTATGCTCAACAATAGTATGTACACTTACAAGGTCGCTGGTCCACAAGTTGGAATCGAGCAAGAAATCATTCGACAATCATGCGACTTGGTGGGGTACGGTGCAGAAAGTAACGGAACCTTCCCTACTGGCGGATCAATGAGTAACTACATGGCGCTTGTAATGGGGCGTGATGCAAAAGATCCGAGCAGTCGCGCTGAAGGTGTCAGAAAACCATTGATTGCCTACACTTCAAAAGAATCACATTATTCGAATGCGAAAAACGCAAGTTTCGCTGGTTTTGGTAGAAACAATGTGAGATACATCGAAGCAGACAAGGAAGGACGCATGATTCCTGAAAAGCTGGAAGAACAAATCAATAAAGATATTGCGGACGGATTTATTCCAACTTATGTTACTTCAACTGCTGGAACAACGGTTCTTGGGGCATTTGATCCAATTGATAAAATTGCAGATATTACTGAGAAGCACAATATTTGGCTTCACGTTGATGGTGCATACTGTGGTAGTTTGATCTTCAGTGAAAAATACAAACACCTCCTGAAAGGAATGGAGCGATCTGATTCTTTCAGTTACAATGCCCACAAAATGATTGGAACACCAATGACGTGCTCGATCATCTTAGTCAAAGATAAAAAGTACTTGCACGGGTCATTCAGTAACGACGCTGACTATCTGTACCAAACGGATGGAGATGATTTCAATTTAGGAAAAACTTCTTTTCAATGTGGGCGACGAAATGACGCTTTGAAATTTTGGACACTCTGGAAATCAGTCGGGACCGATGGTTTAAGAGATATCGTTGATCAGCAATTCTATTTGGCTGATGTTTGTTTGGAGTACATTCGAAGTAATCCAGATTATACTTTGTACAGCTTCGATGATTCGATTTCAGTTTGCTTCAACTACAAGAACATTGATCCAGTAACGCTTTGTACAGCTTTATACGAACATCAGATTACTGTAGTTGGATTTGGATCTTTTAACGATGATACCTTCTTACGTTTGGTGACAATTAATGCAACCAATACGAAAGAAGATCTTTTGAACTTCTTTAAGGTAATGGAAGAATTCGTTGATAAAAACCCGGAGAAATTAGTCTAAACGATTCGTTTCTTCTTAGGACGTTTGAAATTTTCAAGTGTACTGCTAAATTCTGCAGTACAAATTGAACGAGCTACATTTTCAGGTGTACCAACCAATGTAAACACCTTTGAATGAAACGCATTGTCGTAATCTTTCTTTTCCTTACTTCGCACCTTTTCGGGCAAGACACTTTGAATACAGCTCAATTCGAAGTGAACGATTGTATACAATTATACGACGGTCCAATTGTCATTCGAACTAGAAATTCCTTGGACTCTCTAATCCGAAAGGATGCCAGTTCTGAACGTTGTCAAGAGCATTTAAAAGACCTTGACTTGGATAATTTCTCACTCTTAGGAATAAATCTCAATACTGGTTATTGCCAATTTCCTACTGGATTAACTTTCAGCGTTGTGAAAACGGTTCAAGGGAAAAGATGTACGGTTCTCATTAGTTACATAGAACCTTTGACACCGTGCCGAGCTTTAATCTCCTACAAGCTTTGGATCAAAGTACCTTCCATACCCGAAGACTTCGACGTTAAATTTGTTGTTACTCCTTTGCCTTATCAAGAATAACACCTATTTCCATTGCAAAATGTAAGGGATCTTTGGGCATGACGTGTTCAATTTTGTAGGTGTAGGTTCCACCTTCACTAAATTTCATTTTCTCTTTGATCAGATGCTCACTATCCCAAATATCCAAAGCAGCCTCTCCTATGTAATCACCATTTTCATCACGGATTTTCAAATCGTATTCATCAACGAGTTCCTTTCCAGATGGACTTATCTCCGTTACTCTCACTTTTAAAACGTCATACTGATATCCTGTTGCATATCGAAAATTTAGGCTCATGTTGTACGAAGAACTAAAATCGTCAACGGGAACCTGGAACTTAATGACATCTTCCTTGAGCCATTGTAGTTCGGCTGATAACTCTTTGTTTTCAGAAAAAATCCGCCCTTCAGGTTGACAGGAAAACAAAATTAAGGACAGGATAAGCAGGGTAAATAACTTGTTCATTTTTCTTGATTTGATTCAGTACTGTAATGTACGAAATCGCAGAAAGTAACGAATGAATGCTCGAAAATCACAAATACTTTTTTGGAATACACGGCAAAATCAGTTCGTAGGAATTCTTGAGAAGTTCCATTTCTCTTTCATCGGGTTGATAAGAATCTAAAGGTCTCGCACCATTTTTATCGATTCGTGAATTCAGACTGAGATACACATCTGCTCCTCCAATTTCGGCTTTCAAGTACTCGGGAATTAAGGTACTCACTGGGCGTACTCCTCCTTCATTTGACAAAAGCATTTCAAAGATGTTTATCGCACAATAACTCACTCCATAAATCGTGGCATCTTGTGTCGATTTAATCTCCTCCGCAGATCGCTTTACTAAATCCATGTACTCTGACAACGTTGACTCATCAAAATGATCGACAAAGCGATCACCTTTCACTGTTGACAGCTGAGAACTTAAAAACGCTGCTGATCCATGTTCGCCCAATAGAACGGCCTTCACATCAGATAATTCTGGATTGTTTTCACTTACGATCTGATCCATTCTGATCGAGTCCAAGAAAGTTCCAGTTCCAATAACATGGTCTGAAGGAAGTCC
>CAJQOB010000039.1 GCA_905479845.1 uncultured Flavobacteriales bacterium | reverse complement strand
TTTTCCTTCTATTTCAGCAAGTTGTTTCATGTTGGAGTCAACGCTGAGGGCACGAGCTTCAATTTCCTTGGTTAAACTAGATGCCAATTCATCCAAATTCGAGAAATCCAATTCATCAGAAGAATGAAGCTTAACGTATTCCTTCTTCAAAACATCAGCACTCTGAAAAACATCTTTCCAATCAAGGTTGATTTTATCCATTCGCTTGAGTGAGGTCTTGTCTATCCACAGAACAGAATTTCGCACTTGAATGATTGGATATATAATACTGTAAGCATCAAACACACCTTTCAACTGAAGCCAGTAGGAAATCTCCCCTGCTCCACCGACATACGCTAAATTTGGTAAAACTGTTTCCTGATATACGGGGCGCAACAAAGCATTTGGTGAGAAATGAGTAGGATCTTCATCCACTAACTTCAACAATTCCGATTCGGACCATGTTTTTTCTCCCGCTGAGAATCCATTATCTGTTCGTACGATTCGTTCTCTGAATCCATCTTCAATGTAGAACAAATTAATCGGGCGAACATGCACTTGAATTTTAAACCCGTCGGCTTCCAAAGACTTATTTGTCTTCAACACCGCTTCTTCCGTTTTACTGAATTTTAATTCTTCTTTAACGATGGGCGCGAATTGTGATTTCAAATTCGGATCATCACCATCAACAATAACTAGACCTTGCTTTCCAAATAAATGATGCATCAAATTCCGTGTGGCATCCGCCAAATTCGTTCCGTTGTAAGCATTCAAGAGCGGCTCAATCTCAGATCGCTTGTCCTCCCCGAAGAAATCAAGTATTTCAGATTTAAATTCATCCAACTTATCCGTGGAAAAGCGCCCAACAGGTCCTCTCTCTTCATAATCTACCGACATTGAACGATTAAACATATTCGTTGATTGAATTTCTTCGAAGTCATGATCTTCAGAGGCCATCCAGAAAACTGGGATTACGTCATATGTCGGATGCTTTTCACTCAGTTTCTTTGCTAATTTGATTACCTCCAAAATCTTCACAACGAAATACATCGGGCCAGCAAGTAATGTCAATTGATGACCAGTCGTTACAGTAAATGCATTCGGAGCAATCAATCGTTCGAAATCAGGTCGATTTTCCGAAATACCATTGTACTGATTTTCCAATGCTAACACTAACGCGTCTCGACTCGCCTGCTGAAACTCAAAACTTTTCGCTTCAATCTGGTGAGCGAACATTTCCTCCGAAAATAGACGCTGCATATACTTCTCCATTTCATGCGGCCTATTGACCATTCGAACATGTTGTTCAGAGAAAATTCCAGTTACCTCGCGATTGATTTCTTTAATTTGCATGTGCAAAGTTAACGAAGCCGATGAAAATTGAATAAAAAACAAAGCTAGAACGTATCTTTGTACAAAAATTAAGGCATTATGCAAGCAATAATTAAGACAAACAAAGGAACAATGACTGCAGAATTATACACTGCAGATACTCCAATAACAGTAGCGAATTTTGCGAAACTTGCAAAAGACGGATTTTACAATGGGCTGAAATGGCACCGTGTACTTCCTGATTTCGTAATTCAAGGAGGTTGCCCGAATTCAAAAGATGGAGCAACGGGAATGCCAGGAACAGGTGGTCCAGGATACCAAATCGATTGTGAGACAGATGGTGAAAACCAACACCACGAAAGAGGAGTTCTTTCAATGGCACACGCCGGAAAAAACACAGGTGGATCCCAATTTTTCGTTTGTCATTCAAGAAACAACACAGCTCATTTAGACGGTGCACATACGTGCTTCGGAAAAGTAATTGACGGTGTTGATATAGTTGATGACATCCGCCAAGGAGACTCTATTGATTCTATCGAAATTGTAGAATAATTGAAGAAAAAGGTCATAATAATAGGTTCAGGGGTCGCTGGTTTGGCAACCTCTGTTCGATTATCAAAGATGGGCTACGAAGTTCATGTATTTGAATCGAACCCATATCCTGGAGGCAAAATTAACAGTGCTACTTTTGGGGAATACCGATTTGACCAAGGTCCATCCGTTTTTACTGGACCGAAATATTTGAAAGAGATTTACGATCTCTGTGGGGAAGACTTCTCAGAATTTGAGCTCGTCCCATTAAAAACTTCATTTAATTATTTCTTCAACGATGGCCTGCGCATGCAGCTTTCGAACAAGCGTAATGAAATAGTAAATGAAATAAGTGAAAAACTTGGCGAGGATAAAAAGAACTTGAACGCATATCTGGACAAGGCAGCAAAAAACTACGAAGCTATCGCTCCAATGTTCATTGAAGCTTCACTCCACTCATGGAGAAATTATACTGGAAAATCATTCTTCAAAGCATTAGGAAGACTTAGAAAATATAAGCTCTTCTCAACGATGAATGAGGAGAACCAGAAGGCTTTTCGCAATCCAAAAACAGTACAGCTTTTCAATCGTTTTGCTAGCTACAATGGCAGTGATCCATATCAGGCACCAGCGATGCTGAACATGATTGGCCATTTGGAAATCAATCAAACTCCTTATCTACCCAAGAATGGAATGATCCAAATCACAGATTCGTTGTACAATCTTGCCACGAAATATGGAGTGGAATTCCATTTCAATGAGAGAGTTGAGAAAATCTTAGTTGATGGAAAAACAATCATTGGAGTAAAAACATCTAAGGACGAGTATTTATCTGATGCCGTTGTAAGCAATATGGACGTGAGTTTCACTTATGAACGATTGCTGAATGACTCACCTTTTCAGAAACCAGAAAAAACAATCAAACAGGAGAAATCCAGTTCCGCCATTGTTTTCTACTGGGGAATCAAGGGTTCTTTCCCTGAGTTGACTTTACACAATATCTTTTTCTCGGATGATTACAAGGCCGAATTCAATGGCATCTTCCACGAGAAAAAAACTGTTGATGACCCAACGATCTACGTGAACATCACCTCCAAATACGTCAAGGGAGATGCGCCTGAAGGATGTGAAAACTGGTTTACAATGATCAATGCACCAATTGATATCGGTCAAGACTGGGTGGAAGAAATTGCACGCATTCGGGAGAAAATTATTGACAAACTCAGCAAAGTACTTGGAACGGATATTTCCGAATTGATCGAAGTGGAAGAAATTTTAGAGCCACGAAAAATAGAAGCTCGTTACCACGGAAAGCAAGGCTCGATTTATGGAAATGCATCGAATAATCGTTATGCTGCCTTTCAACGTCATCCGAATTTCAGTAAACAATTTAATAACTTGTTTTTTGTAGGTGTATCAGTTCATCCGGGAGGAGGAATTCCTCTGGCTTTGAACAGCGCGAAGATAGCTTGCGAATATTTAGGAAAGCGAGTGAAATAATTACCTGATGTAATATCTATATCGTCATATTGCGAAATAGATTTATTGCTATTTTGGAATATTCCCAAATGACGAACTCGAAACCTATATCAATTCCAAAGCCATCTTTACCATCTTATCACTGTACCGATTCAATTTCTGATGTGTTGGCATCCACCCCATTAAAAACCGTGTAAAATCAGCCCAAGCAATTGGATACAACCTCCGCCATTCCTGCTCCAATTGAAAAAACTCGAGCTCTCCCCCTCTAGAATGAACTGCATTTCGGAGAAACTTAAAATACTTCGTCAACAATTCCTCCTCCAGTAACTCTAACTCTTCCTCGCTTAAAACACTACCTAAAAAATAAGCAACGTCCTTCATTCCACAACCAGCCCCAACATACTGAAAATCCACAGCGGCAACCTTCATTGAAGCTTCTCCAAAACAGAAATTGGCCACCTTTGCATCTCCATGAACCAAGGTTTGATATTTACAGTTGTTTAACTCAGCACTCAATTTATGCGCTGCCTTTTTCACATCATTTCCCTTCATTTTTTTGTACTCATCAGGTCGAGTTGACAAGTGCCAATAAGTTCCAATTTCCCATAATCCGATTGGTTGAACATTCAAAAATGTAGCATGGAAATTTGCCAACCAACTCAAACACCCACTAATTTCGCTCAAGGTTAAATTTGATTTTCTCAAAGGAAAACCAGCATCATTCAAGTCCTCCAAAAGAATGAATTGCTCTCCTCCATTTTTCCAGAAATGAATAGATCGAGGAATACGGCAAGTATCATCACATTTTTCATTGTAGCGTTTATACCAATTTGTCTCTACTTCGTAGGATTTGATTTTTCGTACATTGGAAGTCTCAGTGTCCCAACCACGAGGATGATTTGACAAAGTAGGCTGAACAATATTTTTGACTATTACGGAGTTGTATTTTCCTCCTGAAAGATGAACTCGCAAGATAGAGCCATACCCACTCCACAATTCCTGAATCGTTTCAATTTTAGTAATCGATCGACTCTCCGTTTTCTCTAAAATCTCTCCTTGGTTTTCTTTGAGCATTCTGTACAATTATTTGAGCTCCTTAACGAAATCTTGAAATCCATCTTTGAACTCAGGACATTGTTCGTTGATCTGCTCAGCCATTTTGGGATCTTTTAAATCCACTTTTGAATCCAACAAGCAAAGCCCTAAACTCATATTAGCCGAAACCGCATCACTAGCGTCCGTCTCGCCTTCCGTCATACAAGAGCACAGCTCTTTAGCAGCAAGTTCGAATTCTTTAGAATCATCAGAACAAGAAATTAATACCCCAGTAAGGAGTAAAAAAATGAAAGCACGTTTTTTCATAGTCATGGATTACCCCTTTAGGATACGAAAAAAAATAGAATTGAACGAAAGCAACAGGAATCAATTATCTTTGATCCTCAATTGATTTTTATGCTACGTAAGTTCCTATTCATCCTAATATTTTTTACTTCATCTAGCCTGATGGCTCATGTTAATTACGTTCGGGTTATGTTCAATTCCAATGCATCTTATGAAGCAACGATTGCTTGGAATCAACTTTCAGGAGAAAATCCAACGCTCCACTTTGACACGGTAAAACCAAGCGAATTCAACTTCTCCCATTCAGTATCTATCGAAACATCGAACAAAGCCAAATCGATGAATACGCATTTTGCTCGTCTGACGAATTTGAAGCCAGACCAGAAGTATTATTTCTCCATAAAGGATTCTGAAGGATATTCCATTATTTATCATTTCTCAACAGTGCCTGATGTACCGACTGAACGACTTTCATTTATAGCAGGGGGAGATTCGCGTGATTTATCCGAAACCCGTCGAAAGGGAAACAAGATGGTTGCCAAACTCAAGCCGCACGCAGTTCTTTTCAATGGAGATTTCACCGGTTTGGACACTCCAAAACAATGGGTTGAGTGGTTTGATGATTGGGAACATTCAATTGCCGAGGATGGAAGAGTTACGCCTTTGGTTGTGACACGCGGAAACCATGAATTAACAAATCACTCGATTAGAAATTTATTCAATGTCCCGCATAAACGCATCTATTACGATGTTCAATTCGGAGGAACATTATTGAATATCATCTCGCTCAATTCGGAGATTTACAAGTTTGGACGTCAGAAGTTATTCTTGCGCAACTCATTGAAAACACACGATCACTTCAACTGGCAAATCCCACAATATCACCGACCAATTCGAGCACATGTGGCTCATAAAAAAGAAATGAATACGGAGTATCGTAATTTTGTTCCACTGTTTGAAAAGCACAAGAACGTTCGACTGTGTTTGGAGAATGATTCCCATACATGCAAAGTGACTTGGCCAATTATTCAGAGTGAAGGTTTCGGTTCGGAGGAAGGGTTCATCAGAAATGATTCTACAGGAATTGTTTACGCAGGTGAAGGTTGTTGGGGAGCACCACTTAGGGCGGCCAATGATTCAAAATGCTGGACACGCAATGCGGAAGCCGTCAACCAAGTGAATTGGATTTTCGTCGATCAATCCAAAATTGAAGTTCGAACGATTCTTTACGAAAACGTAGCTGAAGTATCTGATTTAAGCGAGAAAACACGTTTCGACATGCCCGATGGAATTAGACTCTGGACACCGTCGAATGGAGCAGTTGTAACCATCCTGCCACGCAGGTAGCTTGTACTAGGTTGTTAAAAAACTATAGAGTTATCAACACCATGCCAACTAGGCTTGAAATTCGATTATATTTGTACTCATGAGCGATTTTGTCGTTTCCGCACGAAAATATAGACCCCAAACTTTTGACACCGTTGTAGGACAGCAGTCCATTACATCGACGTTGAAGAATGCGATCAAAAATGATCACTTAGCGCAAGCATTTTTGTTCTGTGGATCGCGTGGAGTTGGTAAAACATCAACGGCACGTATTCTGGCAAAAACAATCAACTGTTTCAATCGAACAGAAAAGATGGAAGCCTGTGACGAGTGTGATTCGTGTGAATCATTCAATACTGGTTCTTCATTAAATGTCTACGAATTAGATGCTGCATCGAATAACTCGGTGGAGGATATTCGTAATTTGATTGAGCAGGTTCGAATTGCACCGCAACTTGGAGATTACAAAGTGTACATCATTGACGAGGTTCACATGCTCTCTACTGCGGCTTTCAACGCTTTTCTAAAAACGTTGGAAGAACCACCGAAACACGCAATTTTCATTTTAGCAACAACGGAAAAGCATAAAATCATTCCCACGATTTTATCTCGTTGTCAAATCTTTGATTTCAATAGAATTAAAGTAAAAGACATCTCAGATCACTTGATGCGTATTGCTCAGAATGAAACCATTGCTGCTGAAGGTGATGCTCTTCACATAATCGCTCAAAAGGCGGATGGAGCCCTTCGTGATGCACTTTCAATCTTTGATCAAATTGTTACCTTCTCTGGTAATTCAGTTACGTATCAGGATGTGATTGATAACCTCAACATTCTGGATTACGATTACTATTTCAGAATTGTCGAAAGTGCTCAAAAAGAAGATATTCCTGCAGCATTGTTGATGTTGAACGATATTATCGAGAAAGGATTTGACGGACACAATTTCATTGTTGGTTTGGCGAATCACTATCGAAATTTATTGGTGTGTAAAGACGTTCGTACGGCAGGGCTGTTGGAGGTCAGTGAATCCATTCAGCAGAAATATGTTACTCAATCCAAAGAAATTGATGCATCAAATTTATTGCTTGCCCCGCTTTGTCACGTAAATCCTGATTTGGAAACGAAATAATCTTAACTGGGTCCGTTAGGAGTTTTTTTTTTGAAGCTCCTGATTGATGGAACACAATTGCATAAGCGCCATTTCGACGAGCAATCGTTGGTTTT
>CAJQOB010000038.1 GCA_905479845.1 uncultured Flavobacteriales bacterium | reverse complement strand
CAATACATTTGGCATTACGGTGATGGCGGAATCGGATCAGGAGAAAATCCTACCTATCAATATCCAGTTGACACAGGATATTTCAGCCCAATGCTAATCGTTGATTGGAACGGTTGTCAGGATACCATCGTCTACGACAGTTTGGTTTATGTCATGGCGCCAATTGCCGGATTCATTGAATCGGAGAATGTATTCTGTAATCCAGGTTCATTTCCTGTTACACTAGATGTTGAGGATATTGCAATTTCAGGGGTTGACTCAGATTCGGTGGCAATGGTTTGGGACTGGGGAGACGGTACATTTACTTATCTCGACGACAGTCAGGTACAGGATTTCAATGAAGGTTCAGAATCTCATGATTACAATACATATGGCACCTACGCGGTAGAACAGTTTATCTATAATTACACTACAGGCTGTGAAGATAGTATTACGGCTTTCATCACTATTACGGAGACGGTCGCTGATTTCGCTATGACAAATGACTCAACTTGTTTGGGAGCACCTGTGATTTTCTCTGACGTCTCAACGTCGACACATTTATTGATCGACTCTCTGTTTTGGAACATGGATAATGGGGTAAGTTTTGAAAACAATCCAATTGTTACGTATTCGCATTCTGCTTCAGGACAGTACGACATCACATTATTTACAACAAACGTCTACGGTTGTACAGATGACACCACGCAAACCTTGGAAGTATTAGCTCTTCCTAATGCAGACATCACCCCTTCAGCTGTAGCGGGATGTACACCTATCACGGTGACCTATACAAATAGTTCAACTTCCGTTGGAAATGGAGTTCCGCTGGAAAGTTTCTTCTGGACCTTCCCCAACTTAACAACACAAACATTGACAACATCGGCTGCAACAACCTACACTTACACAACAGAAGGTACGTTCTCAACTATTCTTGTTGCCACGGATGAATTCGGATGTATTTCAAGTCCCGCACTGGTGAATATGAGTTTAACCAAACCTACCGCCGGCTTCATTCTCGACTCTGTTGTATGTGACGAAGAAAACTTCATCGCTCAAAACACCAGCACCAACGCAACGAATTATGAGTGGTTTGTAGATGGATCGTCTCAAGCCTTTACTGGTAACTTCAACTATTCATTTGACGAGGTGACGAGCTCAGCATACAACAGCGTTCCACATTTGATCACCATGATTGCAACGGATCAAAACGGCTGTATGGACACTGCAACACAAAACATCACTGTGTCCTTGCCATACATAGACCTCACGTACAATTTAACAGGGGCCAGTGTAAATAGCAATGGCGATTATACCTGTCCGCCCGTTTTCGCTTCGTTCACAGACAACACGAACTCATATGGGTCAATTTCCTCTTGGGATTGGAATTTTGGAGATGGGAAATTCTCAACTTTCCAAGATCCCAACAACACATATGTCTACCCAGGAACGTACACTGCTTCTTTCGGAATTGTAGATGAATTTGGATGTACTGCAGACACGACGCTAACAGATTACCTAACTATCTTTGGACCTACAGGACAGGCTTCTTGGACAAGCGTAGGAGATCTTTGTCAGCAATCATTCTTGTTTGAATCTGATAGTTTACAAAACGTTACCGATATTATGTGGGAGCTTGGAGACGGAAACGTCATCAATAGTTTGACACCATTCTCTTATGAATATGGTTCCTACCAGACCTTCGATCCAACTGCTGTGTTGTTAGACGGAAACGGTTGTGAAGTGATATTAGAACTACCTCCAATCTATGTAATCAATAATGGATTGAACGCTTTGTTTACACCTGATCCATCCGAAGGACCAATGGGAACGACATTCACGTTCAACGACCAATCATCCTTCACCACTGCGCCAATCGATTCTTGGACATGGTATTTGCCAGACAATACAATTACCAATTTCACGGACGCAAGTATCGCGAATGAATTTGGACCTCCAGGGACTTATCAAGTTACATTGGTGGTAGCAGATACGAACGGATGCTTCCATGATTATACTTTAGATGTAATTGTCACGAATGAATTCCATTTACCGAATGTCTTCACTCCAAATGGAGATGGAGTAAACGAGGTCTTCGAAATGAAAGCTGATGTTTTCGAGAGTTTCGAAATTGTAATCATGAACCGATGGGGGAATGTCGTTCACAATAGAAAAGATGCAACAGGAACATATTTATGGGACGGTCTCACTCAAGGTGGTGAGCACGTTGCTGATGGCGTATATTTCTACCGTTTAACGGGAACTTTAACTGACGGATCAATAGGGGAAAAACATGGAAGTGTGACGGTGATTGAGAATAACTAGCTTCTTTGTAATGAATTATAGTGTTCTTATTTGCCTACTTTTTTTAAGCTCGTTAACAAGTAACGCTCAATCTGAATCAGATTCTTTGTTTTACTTTGATTTTAGAATGCGCCCGACGTCGTTTGAAGATGCAAGGTGGGTTTCTCACAAAGCCGAGCTCTACGATAGTACGTACATCGTTAAAACCACGCGGAAAGATACAAGTAGGTTCCTTAAGGAGGAAACTGTGGATGAATACACCCTTATTTCCGATAAAAAAATGATCATAAATCGATCATTCTCCAAAAGAGGAAAATCACTTCCAGGAGAGTTTCAAATAGAGGTGAACATCCGAAATCACCAATTGGGTCTGTACGAATTGGATCTCTATTCAGAAAAATTGAATGTGCACCGAACCGTCTATTCAAACACACTCATTCCCATATGTCCTATCATTAAAACAATTGAATATCACCCTAACTGTTCAGTTTCTTGGGTTGACTATCATGATAAAAAAACTGATTCGATTTGGAACTCAGACGGAGAACTAATCACAGAACTATTTTTCGATGAAAACGTTGATTCCTTACCGATAATTGAAGGCTACGAAGAGGATCATTTTGCTCTTGCCATAAAAAAACATGTCCAAAGTGTAATAAATTATTCAGACGAGGCTAGAAGCGCAGAAATTGAAGGGCGGGTTTATACTTCTTTTGTTATCACGAGTTCGGGTAAGGTTGAACATATTCGGATCATGATAGGCGTTCACCCTTTTATAGACGACTCATCCTTGGACGTCCTTCGAAAGATGAGAATTGCACGTCCAGCAATGAAAAACGGAAAACCTGTCAACTTAAGAATGACTTTTCCCTTTAGCTATCACATTCAATAATCTCCTAGCATTCGTTATTTTTATATCATGAGATTTGCACTATTTATTGTTTCAGTCGCTCTTTTGTTTTCCTGCAAAAAGGAAGAGCCTGAAATTATCCAACCTGGAGTTATTGAAAATCACACCTTCACCTCCACCGTATTGATTGATGGTCATGATTTCGACGGAACAATTATTCGCAATTGTATTTTTGAGGATATTAATGGGGATGGATTACAAATACGAGATGTTAACAACCTATGTATTGAGGACTGTATCTTCAGAAATATTTCAGAGGACGGAATTCGTTTCCGAAACAGCGGATCATCCAATGGAGTTAAAATTAGCAACAGCCAGTTTTACAACATTGCCGAAAATGGAATTCTCGCACCTGAAAACCACATCAACACCGTGATAAAGGGGAATATAATGGTGAACATTGCAACCAGTAACACTTCAAGTTTAGCAGGAGCACCACATCATGGCATCTATTTTCAAGGGGAGAATGTCACGATTACCGAAAACGAAATTCGTGGAGTCGTTAATGCCGATGGTAATTGCGTGAGTATTCGAACATACGGAACGATCTCGAAAAACATCCTCAACAACGCAACGGACCATGGAATTAGCTATTTCTCAGATCACCCAGGGTACTCAGAAGAGCTACTAATTGAAAATAATTTCATCTACGACAATGGGAAACGTGCTATCAACCTTGACAGTAATGGAGACCCGAACAATCACATTGGGAACGCCAATATTCGCTTCAATACCTTGTTGTCTGATGACCACTCTACAATAGGGATTCAGGACGACCTAACAGGTGTGACCTTTGACTTATCAGCAAATATATTCATCAGAACAGATGGAGGCTCAACTTATATTTTTACAGCACTTCCGTACAACGAAGAACAGAACCTGACAGGTTCAGGAGACATGGGGTTCTCTGACTTTGTCAATCGAGACTTCCACCTGTTTAGTATCTCTTCTGCCGTGAATGCTGCCATTGGTGTTACCAATTTCCCCGACTCAGATATTGACGGAGATACGCGCGAAGCTTCAGGCTTAGATGTTGGAGCAGACGAGATTTAACAAAAAAATAGCATAGCCTTCCCCGAATTTCCCGTTAATTTATCGACATGAAATTCGCGTTAACCATATTCACTCTTTGTCTGACTCAACTCGTCCTTTCCCAAAAGGAAGAGATACCCGTCCACATGAGTGTGTCTGAATAGAAAGAAGTTTCCAACAATTTAACAAGTTTGTAATAACAACAAAACGAACTTAAAAATTGTCAGAAA
>CAJQOB010000037.1 GCA_905479845.1 uncultured Flavobacteriales bacterium | reverse complement strand
GGTTGTTCCATTCACTGTTGGCTCTTCAAGTACTTCAAACGCGAAGCCAGCCTCAACTACTATCGCTGGGCAAGCGCTACATCTTCCGAATACTGTATATAATGTTGAAGTTGTTGGCGAAGCTGTAAAAGATGCCGTTGTACTCCAAGCTTGAACTACTGTAGTTCCTTGTGTCACTTGATATTCCCAGTTAGCTGAACAAGTTCCAAAAGCAGAGAAGTTGGCAACTCCTGCATCTCCTTCACAAATCAAAATTGTATCTGGAAGTGCTTCCACTGAGGTGGCACCACATTGTGCATTCACGTTTCCAATAGCAAGGAATACTAAGGAAAAGAATGAAATTATTATAGTTAGATTCTTCATGATTCCCTAGTTTAATGTTTCGATATAATCAAGGTCAGCTTGGAACATCGAATAGTTCATTCCAATCAGAATGGCTTGATCAATGAATACCTCAATCGTATTAATGTGGCTTGAAAGACCTGAAGTATTCCCTTGATTTACTAGGTCATAGACGATAACGATCTCTGAGATGAGATTCGTCGCGATGTCTCTTGTTTCCTCTTGTTTCGGATGATCAACATTGTAAGGTTGAGCTTCTGAAATTTGATCAATTGTTAAGACACATTGAATCGAAGTTGGACTTTGAGCGAATAGTGCGATGTGTCCAAGAAGAATTAGTGTGAAAGTCAGTAATGTTTTTTTCATAAATCTATTTTTTTGACCCATGAAATCTTTCCAACTATTTGGTTGCGAAATAGTTCATCGGTAGTAGGCTTTTTTGTTTGGTAGAAAATCGAGAAGTTCCCGACTCTGTATACCATAGGCGATAAAATTAGCAAATGGTTGCCAAAAAACTTAGGGATAATTGAGAATGTTGTAGAATTGAACAATTAGAAACGAAATTAAACATTTTTTCACCTTCAACTCGTTAAACAATAGGATTTTAACAAGTACACTTGATTTAATTCACTTTCAAACAGAATCTAGGAATTCGGTAAAAATTGTAAATTACCCAAAACTTCACACATGGACTTAACCATAAAAATCCTCATTGGCGTCATTGCCTTGTTTCATTGTTACATTCTTTGGTTCGAAATGTTTGCTTGGGAAACTCGAGGAAGAAAAGTATTTCGTGGATTTCCAAAGGAACTCTTTTCTCAAACAAAAGTCATGGCAGCGAATCAAGGTTTATACAACGGTTTTCTCGCTGCATGACTGATCTGGACATTTTTTATCCAAAACCAAGAATGGCAAACAAATGTCGCTCTGTTCTTTCTTTCATGCGTGGCTATTGCCGGAATCTTTGGAGGGTTCACAGCTGACAGGAAAATCATATTCGTGCAGACTGTTCCAGCCGCACTAACGATTGTACTTATTCTATTAACCTGATTTCTAGTTGTTGGTCGTCTCTTCCTCCGCAGGATAAGGAGATTCGTACGTCGCGACGAAATCATCCCATGTGATCGGATTACTTTCAGGATCGTATGCTTCGAAAAACTCTACTATTTGTAGAAAGTCTTTTGCGCCTTTATACCCAGGTAAAGACGATAAGTTCTCTAATCCTTCACCAAGAAAAACAATTGTTGGGTAGGACATCTTCCCTCCCATTAACTCAGCAGGAAGTCGGTGATATCCTCTTCTACCCTCATTTACAAAACTATACGTGTTGCCCCCAACTTTGATATCTTTCTTACACTCTCCGTCTAGGGAAACAGCATAAAAATTTTGATTTACATGGTCAATAATTAATGAATCAGAGAAAGTCGTGGCATCCATTCTTTTACACCAACCGCACCAAGTCGTCCAAACATCAATCACCCATTTTTTAGGTTCTTTCTGGTGCAAGGCATACGCCTCTTCAAAAGATAACCAGTTAATTGTCACCTTCTCAGAGTCACCTTCCGAAGAAGTTTCCGTTCCGTGCTGAGTAAAGGCAAATGATACAGAGACACAGAGTGTTATAAGTGTAAGAAATCGTTTCATGCTGTTTTATTGAATTCTAAAATTAAGACAATGCAAAGAATATTCCAATTATATCAACACCAACCACTTTGAATTAATTGTATATTCGTAAACGTGAAAATCACAACCATCATATTGTTCATTGGAGCATTCTTTCTCCTCACGGCTTGTCCGGGTAGCAGTTCTCAATCAGCGCTTAAACGCCTTCAAGAGAACGGAATGGATTTCCCTGACCTTCGATCGCAACGATATGGCTCTGTAAAATTTCAATTATCGGATCTTTTCGATCGTGATTACGGAATGGACTACACCCTTCAAGACAACGCAGCAGGATTCGTTATTTATGCTTTAGACATTCACTTTAGCGTTGAACGTTTCGAAAATGATGAGATCGAAATGATTCAATTTGCTTTTGATGATGAAATTCCCGCCATCGATGCCGTTCATGACAATTACATCTTGAAACGGGAAGCTTCACTTGAAGACGGCGAAACAGGAATCAAGAAGGAAGTACCTAATTCAGTTGATTTCCCAGGCTACATTCAAGTAGTTGATGGAGCTAATAGCAGCTATTCAGAAAACCTATCCTACTTCACAGCAACACTAAACATTGGAGGTGAATACTACGTATTTCAAATGATTGGAAAAGGAGAAAATATGGGGTACTTGTATGATGATTTCATCGATATTTTGTCTTCAGTTAAGTTGTAATGGCTCCTCAAAATTTTCTAACATCCTTTAGACGAACCCTAGAGTCTGGACTACCAGGAGAGGAAGCTCATCAATTATTGATGCCGATGAAGCGACCATTATCAAGTGTCGCTAAAGCTAAAACATCGGATTATCGCGAGTCGGCCGTTGGGATCGTTCTACACCCCTTCAAGGATTCAATTCATTGCATATTAATCAGAAGACCGTCTTACGAAGGTGCCCACAGCGGACAGATTAGTTTTCCTGGAGGAAAAAGAGATGCCAGCGATATTGATTTGGAGTTCACCGCTAGAAGAGAATGCTTGGAAGAAATCGCCCTACCTCATCAGCATGCTGAATTGATTCATCCTTTGACGGAAGTTTTCATTCCAGTATCTAAATTTTCTGTTCAGCCTTATATTTTCTTTACGGATAACTTACCAAAGCTGAAACCAGATGAACGCGAAGTAGAGGAAATCATCTCATTTGATTTATTTGATCTTACGCGGCACAATCAAATCCCAACTACTTCGATTCCAATCAACGCAGGGTTCACCATGAAAGATGTCCCCTATTTTGACATCCATGGACATGTCGTTTGGGGTGCAACAGCCATGATGTTAGGAGAAATGAAAGTTCTACTCGAACGAATGTAAATTCATTTTCCGTAACTTAGATTCATGAGTCCAATCTCTCGAAGAAAATTTATTCCATTAGTCGGAACGGCAATTGTCGGAGCTGCTGCTCTTTCGTTAAGCAACAAAAAAAAAGATGCAATCCTTTCTCCAAGTCCAACTTTACCCAAACGCTTGAAAAAAGGAGACACCATTGGAATTGCCGCTTCAGCCGGCCCAATTCGAGACCAGAAGGAAGTTCAAGAATTTCAGGAGGTACTTCATCAACTTGGCTACAAAACGAAACTGGGTAAGAATGTTTTCGGCAAGGAAGGAAGATCGGA
>CAJQOB010000036.1 GCA_905479845.1 uncultured Flavobacteriales bacterium | reverse complement strand
TTTTTTCCTCTCATTTTGCAAGGTTTTGAACACAAGTTAGCTCAACACTTGCAATTTTGGTAAACTCAAACAACTAGGTTTTCAACAAAATTATGATAGAAATCAATGGGTTGAATAGTTCTTAAGGAACGACTAAATAACGTACGGCTCGTCTTCCAAGTTGTTCTTTAGAAGTTAAGAGTAGATTTATTAATCCAAAGGCGATTTTACGAAGCAAAATTTCCGCATTGCGTGTAGGCCGTGTTAGTGTTCTTTATTCTGTATCTCACCCTACCTACAGCATTATTAATTCCTTCTTACTTTTTTCAAGAGCTAAAAAAGTAAGCAAAAAGAGCCCTTTTGCGCTGCATAATTAGATTACCCATTACGTCCCAATCCAAGTTATGCTAAGCGCTGGAGATCGTTTAGGCCATAAAGACCGGGTGAAATTTTCAAGATTTTTGATTGTTCAGCTCATTTTGTCCTTAAAATCTCAGTTTCTAGTCAAGCTCGATTAGAACTTCCAACGTAAACACTAATTTCAATAAGATTTGATGATTTGTAGCGTTAAGGTCAGCGATGGTTAACAAGTGCTGGGCTAGTATTCAACATCTACACAATTCGTCTACACAACCTACCAAGCACTTCAGTTCAACACAAACCACGTAAACTTACACAATGGGAATTTCTTGGAAGTAACCTTCATGAACACTAACGGTTCTCAACTAGAAGACGCGGGCTTCTCCGTCGTGGTTGTTTAGCCCGTGGATTTTAGTTGATGTTATGTAGATAGAAAATGCCTGATATTTTTAATGGGCTAATCTGATGTTTTCTTACTCAATTATTATGACTCCTGGTAAGATAAGAAAAGAGACCTTAACTGGATTGTAAAATCATAAAACAACTAATGAATTACTATTTTTCTTGATTCGTATTCCTTGCCAGAGTTTACAATCAATTGATACATTCCAGAAGATAAATGACTTTTTTCGACAGTGATTGAACCTTCTATGTTTGATTCGTCTACTATTACTTGACCAAGCATGTTAATGATGCTAAGATGTACGGTGCCATTGACGTATAATTCAAGACTATTTTCTGAAACTGAAATAGACTTAATGAGATCATTCACATTTGAACAGTTTTTGCTTGAAATTAAGCTTGAAGTCTCTATTGACCCGTCGATGTCCACCGCTTTAATACGATAATAGCGTTGGGCTGGAAAAGGTTTGGTAACTCGAACCGAGTAATACTGTAACTCTTGAGAATTACCGATTGCATCTACTTGGCTTTCTGGAAAGAAAACTAAACCATCATATGTATATTCTAAAATGAAGTAGTCTAAATCTACTTCAGATACTGTAGTCCAGTAAAAAATCTCATTTAAGTCGTTACATTCTGAGTCAAATTCAACGAGTTCAACGGGTAAAATAACAACACTGCTAGGGCAGAAATACTGCAAATTATTAAGACCTCCCGTGGCTCCTGTGGCTCCCCAATACACGGAGCTTTGTCCACCGAAAACGTTTGTAACGAAATCTCCAGTGCAGCTTAATCGCAAATTCCCATCGAAGTAAATATTAAGTTGTTGGCTCGTAGCATCCCATTGCATTTCTACTTCATATAGCTGTCCATCATCAATGTTTTGACCACCAGGTTTGGCACAAACAGGTCCACAATAAGGCGGACTCAGTAAATCTCCATTAGTAACTACTGCGATGTGATCGCAAGCCATATCATAAAGATGCACAGGATTATCGTTGTCATAGGTGTCAAATTCAATTGTAAGCGCATTGGGAATGCCTCCAGCGCCTAGCTGTCCTCCGTCAGAACCACACGTTAGTGCATTATTCGGCTGGAAGGTAAAAGTACTACCATCTGCACCATCCAAGCTAGAGCCGAAGAAATAATCTAGCGAAAGTGAGAAGTCAGAACCAAATGAAATAGGATCAGCACTCCAAGCACATCCGTTCTCATTGTTAACAGCATCAGTTAGCTGTATGCAGTTTTCCCCATTTATATTTAACCACTGTGCGTCACTGTTTAAATTCCAACAAGGTTCACCTCCCATTGTCACAGGAATTACTAATGTTCCACCGCAATGGGTATATTCCACGGTGTAATTAGCTCCTTGTACCGCGTTCGAAATGTAACCGGAGTTTGGATCGATTAGTGCACCGTCAGTTGGAACAGGATTGAAGGAGAATGTACCTGTATCATCACCAGAAATGTCCGGATTCGCTGTTGTGCAACTGGCGCTGTAATTGACACCAACCGAGATTTCATTAAAAGCAAGGGTGCCACTTAAACTGCCAGAGAAACTACAATTAAATTCTGTGATTAAAACATGAATAGTTCCCGTGAAAGTTGCCATCCAAGTCACATTTGATTGCAAACCACAGTCATCATCATTGTACGCAAGTTGTGTCGTATTGTCTGTTTCATTTATTGTTATTTGGGTATCCCAAGTTGCGCTACCACCATTAGAGCAAAACGAAAAATTATAGATGTTTCCGCAAGTAACATCAACCGCATAATAATTACCGATAGAAATGGCAGACGTCTGATAGGTTGATGAAGGAGAAAGTGTCCCTCCAAGGCTTCCCCCTTGACACGCTGACGCTGAAAAGTCAAGGAAAAACAAGGCGATTAAAAGATAAAGGCTGAATGTTCTCATAATTTTTTTGAGCAAAAAAACTTCGTTTTTTGAAAACAAGTATCACGCTCGCGGGTGAAAAAATAGTATTCAAAATAAAACACCCGGAAGAGTGCATGTCTGATAGATCAGTTTTAAGATTTTTGAAGTGAACTGACTGTTGCTTTATCTGAATGTCGCGATTATAATAATGTATTGTAAATGTATTGCAATCAATTTCGGATTTATGTGAAGGAACTCAAACTAGATAATATGCTCGAAGAAAATAATTCAAATTCAATAAGCAGTCTTCTTCCACTTTTGTATCATGATTGTATTAGCCCAAGAATTAACGCCCTAAAAATGATGGTCAGAATGGATCTATTAAATCAAGGAGACCCGGAAATTGGTTTCAAGTATTTAGGAATTTTAAATCAAATGCAGACTTTATTGAGAAATCGTATCTTCATTGATATGAATCCGAGAATCTTCAAGAATGAACTAGATGATTTGTTAGAGCTTTATCCAAATTTTGAAGTTTCTACTCAAATTTCTTTAAGCGATAAATCTAGTGCGACCACGCTACGAAGTGTATATTGTTTGGTAGCAGAAATAATAAATAACCTTATTCAGCATGATTCTATTTCGTCTTTGCATCTTCTTGTCAATGTTTCTAAAGATGGAATGCACCTTAAGTTTGAGCACGACAAAGAAGGACTTAAACAAAGCGAATTTGAAGCATTAGGGAGCGCGGTTATTGAAAGTTTAGGAATTCTTTCAAGAACCAATAGAATGAGGTTCTTAAATCTCCAAATTATTTTTGAGCCAGGAAGCGTTCAATTAAACACGAAGTCTCATTAGAATTAAAAAGTTGCATTTGAATCGAAAGAGAACAGAAGAGTTATAGGATACTTTTCTTGGGTTGAGTTATCGCTTACTGATGCGCAAGCAAAATCCATAATGTTCATAATTTTAACTAAAAACTCTCTTCTCAAAGTTGGGACACGTTCTTTACTTTCTTTTGGCAAAGCGAAACTTACTATCCCGTAACGGTCAATTCTTGTTGGAATGAATAGAATAAAAGATTTCAAACTCATATTTAGTATATTTGGTATATTTAGGAAAAGTGAAGGCAAAAAAATGATAAAACTAATAGCGCTTACAATTTTATTTATTTGTTTTTCTGGTGCGCTTTCGGCGCAAAATAACTTGGATAGTTTGTGGCTTATTTGGGGTGACAAGACTCAGGCAGATACCACCAGATTGAGAGCTATATTTAAGATAGCAAATGATGGTTATTTGTATTCTAATCCGGACTCTGCTTTTATTCTGGCTCAGAAGCAGTATGAATTTGCTAAGAAGAAAGGCGAGGAAAAATATATGGCAGATGCTTTAACAATTCAAGGCGTATCACTTTGTGTTAGAGGGAATCTTGATAACGCAATCGAGTATTGGGAGAGGAGCTTAACCATTTATCAAGAGATTGGTCATAAGGATGGAGTAGCGGCAGTCTCAGGAAACATAGGTGTAGCCTATTGGGAACAAGGAGACAATTTAAAAGCTATAATGTATTATAAGAAGTCTTTAAAGATTGAAAAGGAACTAGGAAATAAAGGAGGAAACGCAACAACTTTAATTAATATCGGGAGCATATACTTTGATCAAGGAGACGATTTGCAAGCCTTAAAGTACTATCAAAAGGGTGTAAATATCGCTTCTGAAGTAGGAGACCAAAAATCAATTGCAATTGGCCTATCGAACGTTGGGTTGATTTACCTTGAGAGAGGAGATAATGTGCAAGCTTTAAAGTCTTTTAAGAGAGCTCTAAGGATTCATGAAGAGATGGAAGATAATCATGGAATAGCTTTTAGCCTCAATGGAATTGGCGATGTTTATCGAAATAAAGAAGAATATGATAAAGCCTTAGGTTTGTATGAAAAAGCAAAAGCAAAAGCAATCGCAGGCGATTTTAGAGCACAATTATCTCTAGCACTCAATGGAATTGGGGAAGTTTACAAAGCTAAAGGTGAGTATCAAAAGGCACTCGGGTACAGCCAAAACGCTTTAAAGGAAGCGCAAGGGGTTGAAGTACTGTCTCTTATAAGAGATGCGGCGAATACATTGTGGCAGATCAATGAGGCTTTAGGTAAGTCTAAAGAAGCTCTAAGCACATACAAGCTCTTCATCGCATCGAAAGATAGTATAAACAATGAAAAGTTAAAAAAAGAACTAGTTCAAATAGAATTCGATGCCCAGCGTAAACTCAATGAAGAAAAGGCACGTCAAAAATTATTAGAAGAAAAAAACAAGCGTCTAGAAGAACAAAAAGTCAAACAAATTTGGATTTTTGCTTTCTCAATTTTCTCAGTAGTTTTCTTATTTATTTATCTGGCTAAAACCCTAAAAAGTCGAAATAAGCTAAAACTACTCCTGAAAGAAATACAACTACTTAAAGAAAATCTGGCTGAGAAAAGTTTTGTTTCAGATACTGTAAACTCGGAAAAGAAATTGAGGCTAGACAAGGATAGAATCCAAAAGAAAATAGAGGCTAAACTGAATGAAACTGACTGGAATATACTTTGCAATTTGGTAGAGAATCCAAGTATTAATAATAAAGAATTAGCTAGTCAAATTTGTTTGAGTTACGAAGGAGTGCGATCGTCTTTGAAAAAATTGTATTCGTTATTTGACTTGCGTAAGGACTCTGGTAAAAATATTAGAATGGAATTGGTAATTCAGGCGCTTAGATGTTCCCAGAATAATTGAACTTTTTTGGG
>CAJQOB010000035.1 GCA_905479845.1 uncultured Flavobacteriales bacterium | reverse complement strand
TGCATATTGATATGCTGGAGCGGGGAAAAGACCAGTTCCTTAAAGAGGAAGGAGTCGCCGAAGACAAATTGCGGGTTGTTGTTGAATTGACCTTGAAAGATTTAACCGCTGACGGAAAAATTTCGGATAAAGATTTTGTTGATCGAGCGGAACTTCTTGGAACGCTTGGCTATACTGTAATGATTTCAAATTACTTGAAACATTACAAAATGGTTGACTACTTGTCCTCAATTTCTAAAGGATATGCACTTGGTGCAATTGTCGGAATTTACAACTTGCAAACCATCTTTGATGAAAGCTACTACGAAAATCTTCCGGGTGGAATTTTAGAAGCTTTCGGTCGTGGATTTGGACGTAGGGTGAAAATGTATGTGTACCCCGCGAATAATGTTGAAACAGGTGAGTTGCACGATTTGAGTACGCTCGAAATCAAAGAAAATTTACGCGGATTATTGCAGTACATGATGGATAACGGAAAGTTGGAAGCAATTCAAAACTACGATGAGCGCTTGCTGCACATTCTTTCGGATGATGTATTGTCAAAAATCAAAGCAGGCGCGTCTATGTGGGAAGATGACGTTCCAATGGAAGTTGTGAAAGCGATTAAGCACTACGAGTTGTTTGGGTACGCGAAAAAAGACACGGTAAAAGTCTAACCTTAAAACAAGTTCATGCCGCACATTAAAAATGCGTTAATTCGATACCGCATCATTGATAAATGCTTGCGGAACAAATACAAACCATATCCTTCAAAGCAGGACTTGCGTGAGGCGTGCGAAGAATCGCTTTTTGGAAGTATCGACGGAGCGCATATTTGTGATTCAACGATTGAAAAGGACATGTTTTCCATGAAAATGGAGCATGATGCACCAATTAAGTACAGCCGCGCCTATGGCGGATATTATTACATCGATCCAGATTTTTCTATCAACGATATTCCTTTAACGGATGATGACCTTGGAGCCATTTCGTTTGCTGCGAAAACCTTGATGCAATTCCGAGATGTTGATCTCTTCAAGCAATTTGGAAACGCAATTGACAAGATTGTAGGTCGAGTGGAGGTAACGCAGGACGGAGGAGAACAGTTCATTCAATTCGAGCAATCTTTGTCTGATACGGGTAGCGAATTTCTGTCACCAATTTTAGAAGCAATTAAGCAATCCCTGTGGGTGGGCTTCAACTATGCGAGTTTCATTTCCGGACAAACGAAAGCACGAAAGGTGATTCCCTTGTTGCTTAAGGAATACCGAAATCGCTGGTATTTGATTTCTTTTGATGAATCTAAGAGTGATTTCATTACGTACAGTTTGGATCGGATGACCGAGTTGGAGATTTTGAAGGAATCCGCAGAGAAACCAGAGAATTTCAAACCAGAGAATTATTTCAAATATGCTGTTGGAATTACAAGTGGGAATGAAGATCCATCCGAAGTACGATTTACTGCGAATCCAATTGCGGCAAAGTACATTGCTTCACAACCCTTTCATGCTTCACAGGCGTTAGTGAAAGAAACAAAAGAGGCAAGTGAGTTTTCTTTGAAGGTGAATATATCCGAAGAGTTGATTCGTTCTTTGCTGAGTTACGGAGGAGAGGTGAAAATTCTAAATCCACCTGAATTGGTGAAGGAAATCAAACAACGAGCACAATCAATACTTGACGGTAAATAAGCCCTTCAAGAGTCTTCAGTTTTCTTCGTGGGAAATCATTTTTGTCAAGTTTCAGCTTGAGGTATTTCGCTGAATTTCATATTTCTAAATGTGAGGTGCCAATGTCCAAAAGGATTCATTGAACCCTAAAACGTGTAGGTTAATCGAAATAACGGTTTTATACTTCTCTAACTGCCCCTGTGGTATGTACTTTGCAATGGTCGCAACAACAATTAAATCAAAAACAATGAAAAAACACATGATTACGTTTTTGGCAGTTCTAGCTTTTGGATTTGCCGGTAACGCACAAGTTAACCCTCATGCAATTGGTCTTCGTGGAGGAGGAGGAAACTTCGGAATAGGAGGAGAACTCTCTTATCAATATGGACTTGGTGAAGCCAATCGTTTGGAAGTTGATCTTGGATGGAGAGGAAACAATGGTAACAATGGATATTCTCACATTGCATTGACAGGGATTTACCACTGGGTATGGAACCTTACAGGTGGCTTGAACTAGTACGTAGGACCAGGTGCACAACTTGGGTTGTACTCGCACAAACACGATAACAGTAACGATGGTATCACTCTTGGATTGGGTGGTCAGATTGGTCTTGAATACGACTTTAATGATCTTGGTGCACCACTTCTTCTTGGATTGGATGCGCGTCCAATGTGGGGATTCATCGGAGGGACTTATGGTTTCGGATACGGAGGAGCTTTCTCTCTTAGATATACATTCTAAGAAAAAACAAAAAACCAATAATTTCTGATCCCCTTCTCGAAAGAGTGGGGGATTTTTTAGTTGAATGAATTTGTTCGGATATCCACCAGTTCATTTTTGATAGCGTAAACCACGAGCCCAACTACATTCTTCATTCCGGTTTTTTGCAACAAGTTGTTTCGATGTCCTTCAACAGTTCTCGGGCTGATGAATAATTTCTCGCCAATTTCCACAGTCGTGAACTGACGGCAAATCAATTCCAATACTTGCAATTCGCGATCAGTCAATTGAGCATAAGTGAACTGAATTTCACGGGAGCGCGTTGGGTGAATTGCATTTTCCTTCAATACCTCAAGTACTTTTCTGTCGTAGTAGAACCCATTTTCATATACACCATTTATAGCTAGAATAAGACTGTCGGGGTTCTCATTTTTCAGAATATAAGCGGAAGCACCAATTTTTATCATGCTCAGGATAAACGAAGTGCTATTGTAGGAGGTTAAAGCGATAATTTGAATTTCTGGATATTTCTCTCCAATGACTTTTGTGGCTTCCACACCGTTTAATATGGGCATGTTGAGGTCCATGAGAATGATGTCGGGTAAATCACTTACTTTCTCCAGAGAGTCGATGAGCTCTTTTCCGTTGGAAGCGTTTAAGATCACTTCAAAGTTCTTTACTTCCTTGAGAACAGCTCCAAATCCGCTTCTTACTAATCCTTCATCCTCTGCAATAGCTATTTTAATTGTCTTTTCCACGATTCGCTTTTTTTGGTAAATAAATATCGAAGGTTGATCCTTCATGTAATTTGGAGGAGATAGTCATTGTTCCTCCCAAGATTTCCACCCTGTTTTCTATGTTCATTAGTCCCATTCCTTTCCCTGATTGAAGATCGTCAATGTCGAAGCCCACTCCATCGTCCGTTATTGAAAGGTGAACATTTCCTTCTTTGTTCAATAAACTGATCCTAATCAATTTGGCTTTGCCGTGTTTCAGTGAGTTTTGGATGAGTTCTTGACAGATTCTATACAGGTACAATCGATCATTGACATCAAAAATAGGTTCTTCATTTTCGATATTTGTTTTGAAATTGAGCTCGATGGAATTCGTTTTGTTATAGTTGAACTCCACTTCTTCCAACGCAGCGACTAGCCCGAATTTTTCCAATATTGGAGGTAGTAAATCGTGCGATAAAGATCTCACTCTATCAATAACTCCTTCGGTTATGAGTAATATGGCTTCTGTTTCCTCCTTGTCTAATGTTGATTCTATCTTGTTGATTCGATGTAGGCCTAGTGAAATCAAATTTAGTTGCGACCCGACGTCGTCATGTAGGTCTTCTGCAATTCTGTGTCGTTCCTTTTCTTGCGTTTCAATGTTGTATCGAATCAAATCTGATTTATGTCTCAGCTTCAGCTCTTGTGATTCCATTTTCTCTCGTACGATCTTCTTTCTCGACACAAAAAAGAGCAAGATGATTACTAGTACTAGGGCTATTACCGCAAATAATATCAGGGCAATGTAAATAGTTATGTTTTCAGCCGATTCGCTTGAGTTTAGCATGATTCCAGAAGATCAATAATAGAAAAATAATGTAGGTCGAAATATGTGTATACCACAGAACAGCTTGGTCGATAAGGGCTACTTCTTTTAGGAAATTTCCGAATAAAAAAACGACCAAACTTTCACTGATAAACATAAGAACCCCTGCATTAACGATGAGGTACTTTTTTGAGTCCAAATTTGCTCCAAGTATTTCGAAAAAATAGGTGATAGAGTAAGCAACAATGGTTCCATTTGAAATGAATATGCCCATGCTATTGAAATCACTTAGCGACTCATTCCAGATGGAATTAATTACTAATAAACATGAAACGATTCCTGAAATGACGGTAATCCACCGCTGTTTTGTTTTGTTTTCAGTGGCACTCCAGAAGAAAGCAGAGAAAGCAATAAACTGAAACAAGGAATAGATATGTAGTATGGTCAAATTGTTCAAGCCGAAATACCAGTAAATGGTAGCGATTCCCTGAGCGATAAAACTTCCTATGAGATATATGGCAATGACTTTACGAGGGAGCTCGTTTTTCTTAAACTCCAATGACATTAGTATACTCAGAGTCCCAAGTAGTACTAATGTCACGATATTGAAAGTCATTAAGTATTTCATTTAGAAGAGCCTCCTCCGTTTCCTTGACAGGTAGGAGGGCAAGGAGTTACGAAATCATAAATGGCGCTGTGCCCTTCAGGATCCTCCAAAATTGGTAAGTTTGCTTGATTCACTCCTGTGAAGAATAACTTCATTTCAGAAAGTTTCGGGTCTCCAGAATATTCTTCAATTCCAATGTAAGCTCGAATCGAAGACACTTCATCTGGACCAAGAGCAACGATTTCTTTAGCTAGGTTGAT
>CAJQOB010000034.1 GCA_905479845.1 uncultured Flavobacteriales bacterium | reverse complement strand
GGTAAAACTTTGATGATCGCAATTTCTACAATGCGGTCATTGGTAATATTGAGTCCTGTCGCTTCGATGTCTAAAATTGCGAGTGGGGTAAGAAGAGAAATATTCATGGTAAAGAGTTTTAACAAATATAATCATCCTATGATGGTAACCTGAATTCAACTCAGGTTGGTAGCAAAAAAAAGTCCTTACTTGAAAGCAAGGACTTGAATGAATTCGTTTTACCACTTTCTAAGTAGAAGTAGAGTAGTAGTAATGAATTCAATTATTCTGTCTTCAAACCAACGTATTGGTATGGACCGTATTTTTTCGTGTTGCCAGCATCCTTTATGTATTCAGGACCTTGGACAATCGCTGTTACGATTACTACATTAACGCGTCCTTTGAATCGTTCATCTTTTTCGAAGTAAGCAATGAGGTCATACTTCATATTCTCGGCTCGAATACGTGTTAAGTTTTCGTTGGTCGAATACGTTTTCGTTGGTACATGCGATGCAGAAGAGTAGACGTTGATCGTTACTTTTTCTCGGCAATCTTCAACCAGTTGTGTTTCCACCTCTTTTACGAATTTCTTCAAGTCTCCGCGTTTCACGCTCAATTTGTTCTTGTTGTATTCGAAATAGTGCATGAATTCGAGGTTTGGACAATCCGCTACAACAACAGTATCCAATTCCTGAATAGTGTCTGGTGGCATTACGATGATGCGTTTATCAACATCTATCAATAATTCTCTGAAAATTTCTTGGTAGTTCGTGTCACAGAAAGTTGTAAATCCATCTGATCCCATAACTGCATCAACTCCAAGGTCAGTGTATTCTAAGCGGTAAGTTCTACACGGAACTAATCCAGTCATGAATTTACCATCACGAAGTCTTGGGTAAACCAAACGTACGTTTTCTTCTGGATCACAATCAATACAAACCAATTTTACCTTGATCGCAAAATCTTCAGGAATTGGCTTATCGTCAACTGTTTTGATCAAACCTTTCAATACAGCGATATCTCTCAACCCGAGATAGTCATTATGGATTTCGTAAATATCCTTTTCACCTTTCCCGTCTTTTCTGAAAGAGGTCATATATCCTTTGCTACCGTCTAGAGTAGTGGTATAGAAAATGTCGTCGTTGGTTGAGTTGAACGGGTATCCCAGGTTTTCTGCGGGCATCCAAGAATCATCATCTTTAAGAACAGTTCTCATGATATCGAATCCACCAATGCTTCGCCCATCATTTGTTGCAAAGTAAAGAGTTCGATTGTCTACAGAAATAAACGGAGCGTCTTCGTCTCCAGGACCATTGACGGAAGGCCCAAGATTGATAGGTTGTCCCCATTTGTCTTCTTTTCCCTTTCTATCTTTCAACTTGACCATATAGATGTCACGACCTCCAAAACCGCCTGGTCGATCCGAAACGAAATAGAAGGTTTCTTTATCCTGAGACATCATTGAGTGTGTTTCCCAATACTTTGTGTTGATGTCTTTTACTTCAAGGAGCTTGATGTCCTGAAATTTCGCGTGATAGAAATCTGTGTAGTAAATGTCACCGTTACCCGTTGAATCCTCGTAGATGTAGATTTTACGTTCATCTGAGCTAATTGCAATCGTTGCTTCGTTTTGAATAGGTTTACAGAATTCAAGTTTTTTTGGTTGAGACCAATTGGAATCGGCATCAACATAACTTACGTAAACGTCTTCAGGGTATTGATTGATTCGAGGGTCTTTGTATGGTTCGGTTTCGTTGTTCTCCCAAGCTCGTCGAGACGTGAAGTAGAGAGCAGAACCATCTAGTGAGATCACTGGACTGTATTCTGGCATGTCCGTGTTTACAGGTGAGTCAAGATTCTTTAAGTACACCTCGACAGGGGCGGCCATTCTCTTTTTCGCTTCAATACATTGTACCAATCGAACTTCGGTTACTGGTAATAGTTCCGATTTCTTCTTGGACACCTCTATGAATTTGTTGTAATACACTTCTGCCTTTTCAATCTCTTCGTTCAAGTGGTAACACTCTCCGAGATGAAATAATGCGTCAATTGCAGCACTTTTCTCCCTTGGAGAATACATGTCATAGTTTTGATCTGTATCAACAACTGCTTTCTCAAGGTGGGGGATTGCCGCGACGTAATCTTTACGAATCGTTAAACAAAGGAAGCCTTTACGGTAATTGTAGTTGGCACTGTTTGGATTTATTTCGAGAAGTCGATCAACCAAAATCTCTGCATAGTACAAATAACCTTCCTGAGTAAGGTTAGACGCTTGCATCACTAATTGATTCTCATTCGCCGTAGCCGCCATTTCGCGTACTTCTGGCTCAGTAATTTCACCTCGTTGTCCGAAACTAATGAACGACAAGAGGTATACAGAAACGGCCAGGAGTAGTCTTGTAGATTGTAGCATAGTATTCATATATCGCGAGTTCATAATACATTTCTACGATTTCAAGACCAATTTGTTACAGATATTAGATGAATGTACTAAAACATTCGCTTACTGTACATTAACTCCCGATTGAAATGTTTTTGGAGATGTTATTCAACAATTCTAAACTCAGTACGTCTGTTAAGTTGGTGCTCTTCGTCTGAACAATCAGATTTCACATGTCCTTCACACTCACATCCATTCAACAATTTAGATTCACCATACCCTTTACCGTAGATACGATCTGGATTGGTAATTCTATCCTTGATGTATTTCGCTGAGGAAATAGCTCTTCGCGTTGAAAGACGCATATTGTAGGATTTAGATGCACGACAATCGGTATGAGATCCAAGCTCAATTTTCATTTCAGGATTATCGTTCATGATCTTAACAATTTTGTCAAGAATCAAAGCTGCATCAGGTCGAATGTTAGATTTATCCAAGTCGAAGTAGATAGGCTCTAAGTGAAGCGTTTGCGTCAAGTCTGAACCAACTTCCATTTCTTGCATCAAGTATTCAAGCTTAAGGATACCATCATTTCCAAGAATAGTATCGATCACAATTGTTTGAGCAAAGAACCCTGGTTTTGATATTTTTACGTCGTAATGAAGTTTATCTCCAGGTTGTTTACCCTCAAGTAAATCTTCAATCTGCAATCCTTCACCATTTGTTGCGTACTCTTTGATTACTGAACCATCTTCAGGATTAATTATTTCAACAATTGCTCCTGAGATAGGAGAGAAGTCTTTTTCGTTCAATACAGACATGTCGATCGCGTAATCTCCCATGCGGTAGTTTTTCACAAGTTCTTCGTTCTCAGAATTACAAAGAGTTGTAAATGTTTCCGTATCCATTAAAGTACCGTCAGCATCGTAATGTTCGATTGTGTAGTCTTTACAACGCTCAAGAACTGCGAAGTACCCTCCGTTCTTGATTCTCAAGTCATCATCTTTGTTTTTATCCAACTCACAAGTAGGACAAATCAACTTAACCGACATTTCATCTGTCACTGTTGCGCTGTTGTTATTGGAAATAAACGATCCTTGCAAAGTACTGAAAGGGTAGTTTCCTAAGTAATCATTTTGGATTTCATAAATGTCTTTTTCACCATAACCACCTTTTCTGAATGATGTAAGGTAACCTCTCAATCCATCAATGGTTGTAGTGTAAAACAAGTCATCACCTGTAGAGTTTACTGGAATTCCCATGTTCACAGGATCAGACCAAACACCTTCCTCATCTTTAAACGAAACGAAAATGTCAAATCCTCCTATACTTCTAGGTCCATTACTACCGAAGTATAAAGTTTTGTTATTAATGTCAATGTATGGTGAATCTTCATCGTATGGAGTGTTAATTGTTGGCCCCATATTTTGAGCTTTACTCCATTCACCATTTGGAAGACGAACAATTCTGTAAATGTCACGACCACCGTATCCACCAGGACGTTGAGAAACAAAATACATTGTTTGACCATCAGGAGTCATTGTACAGTGTGTTTCCCAGTATTTCGTGTTTACATCAGTATAATCCAATTCTTGTAACGCATTGAAGCTATTCTGTTTAAAGTCTGAGTAGTAAATATCTCCACCACCAGTTTTATCTTCATATACATAAATCTGCTTCTCATCAGAACTTACCGCAATTGTAGCTTCGTTATATTCATTTTGACAGAATGCTAATTTCTCTGGAGATGTCCATTCTCCATCAAAATCCAAGTAACTTACATAGATATCCTCAGGATATTGATTCAACATTGGGTCTCTGAATTCATCCGAACTCCCGTCAACCCATGCACGACGTGATGTGAAGTATAAAGAGTTTCCGTCCAGTGAAATTACCGGTGAATACTCTGCGTCCTTAGAGTTTACACCATTTCCAATGTTCTTAATGATAGCTGTTTTTGGATGACCAATATTGTATTCAGCAACATCACATTGGGTAAGACCAACTTCTGCGTCTTTTACTAATTCTGATTTACTCGACGATTGATCAATAAACAACTGATAGTGCTCACGAGCTTTATCGATTTGCTCATCAAGGTGATAACATCTTGCTAAGTGATAATACGCATCAACCGCGGCACTTTCCTCTTTGGCAGAGTACATGTCGTAGTTCTTCTTTGTGTCGCGAATTGCAATCTGCAAGTGACGCATGGCAACAATGACCTCCTGTCGAGCTGTAAGTACTATATACCCTTTACGGTAATTGTAATTAGAGCTTTCAGGCTTCATTGTCAATAACTTATCTACAACTATTTCAGCGTGAAACAAGTAATTGGCTTGCATCATTTGCGAACATTGAATAACTAATTCTTGTTCTGATGCAGTTTTAACCATTTTCCGCACTTCAAATTCAGACATTTGTCCAAAAAGTGAGAGCGGTAGAAGAGTGAGTAGTAGGTTGATTAAAGTTAATCGCATAGTTAATGTCTTTAATTAGATTTCTCGTTTCGGATCGAATTGTTCAAGGTAATCGGCAACTCGACGCACGAACTGTCCTCCAAGAGCTCCATCAACCACACGGTGGTCGTAAGAGTGAGAAAGGAACATTTTGTGTCGGATTCCGATGAAGTCACCTTCAGGAGTTTCGATCACCGCAGGAACTTTACGAATTGCTCCTAGTGCAAGAATCGCTACTTGAGGTTGGTTGATAATAGGTGTTCCCATAACGTTTCCAAATGTTCCAACATTCGTAATCGTGTATGTTCCGCCTGAAATATCTTCGGGTTTCAAATTGTTGTTTCGTGCATTGTTCGCTAACTCATTCACGGATTTTGCCAATCCTGTTAAGTTCAAT
>CAJQOB010000033.1 GCA_905479845.1 uncultured Flavobacteriales bacterium | reverse complement strand
AACAACTACGGAGAGGTGAAAACCTTCAACTTTGAATCGATGCAATTGGAACAAACCGATGTCTTATTCATGGGATTGGTAATGGGAGATCACTCAAAATGTGGAATCAACACAATGTTCAATACGGCAACTGTAGTGGGGGTTTCGAGCAATGTTTTCGGTGCTGAGTTTCCGCCCAAATACATTCCTTCTTTTCAGTGGGGAGTTCATGGCGATAGTTACAGTTTCGCTAAAGCGCTTGAAAGTGCAAGTAATATGATGTCACGCAGAGGACTTCAGTTATCAATTCCCGAGATTGATATTTTGCAGTACGTGTCTGACACATCCAACGGATTTTCTGGCAATAAATAGGACAAAATTGCAGTTCAATTACACTGGCATAGCCTTTGAACAATAAGGTATCACTACCGGCAACGAGTATTCGGACAAGATTATTCTGAATTTACTGACACATTGACGGTTTTTAGAGAGATAGATATGACCGATTTTTTTGATAAAAATATTTTAGAATTTAGTTCAAACATTGAAGCCGATGCGGAGTTTATTCCGTTGATTACGGCTGAAGAAGAAGAGAACATGCGCACGCAGAGTTTCCCAGAAGAACTAGCGATTTTACCATTGCGAAACAATGTACTTTTTCCAGGTGTTGTAATTCCGATTACAGTTGGACGTGACAAGTCGATTCGACTCATTCAAGAAGCGAACAAAGGTTCGAAAATCATTGGAGTTGTTGCTCAGAAAGATTTTGAGGAAGAGCTACCAGAGTTTAAGGACTTGAACAAAGTGGGAACGGTGGCACAGATCATTCGTTTGCTAAAAATGCCTGACGGAAGTTCAACTGTAATCATCCAGGGGAAGCGCCGTTTTGAGTTGATAGAACCAACGCAAACAGAGCCTTACATGAAATCTAAGGTTAAGTTGTTGGAGGAATCTCGCGTAGATGATAGCAACCAAGAAATGAAAGTAATGTTCAAGTCGATTAAGGATTTGGCACTACAAATCATTCAGGAAAGCCCAAATATCCCTTCTGAGGCTTCTTTTGCAATTGGAAACATTGACAGTCCAACTTTCTTGGTGAATTTTGTTTCATCGAACATGAACGCCGATGTTTCTAAGAAACAGGAAATGTTGGAAGAACTTGATATCCGCAAACGCGTGATGATGGTGCTCGAGCATTTGACGATGGAAGTGCAAATGTTGGAAATGCGCAATGAAATCCACACAAAGGTTCGAAAGGACATGGATAAGCAACAGCGCGAATATTTCCTACAACAGCAGATGCGAACAATTCAAGACGAATTGGGAGACAACCCGCAAGAGCAGGATGTGAATGACATACGCACGCGAGCAGAAAAGAAAAAATGGAACGAGACGATTGAAAAATTGTTCTACAAAGAGTTGGATAAGCTTGGGAGAATGAATCCTCAAGGTGCTGAGTACACAGTTCAGATGAACTACTTAGATTTAATGCTCGACTTGCCTTGGGATGAGTTTTCTGAAGATAATTTGGATTTGAAACGCGCCAGAAAGATTTTGGAGCGCGATCACTACGGATTGGAGAAAGTAAAGGAAAGAATCCTTGAGTATTTGGCTGTGCTGAAGCTGAAAGGAAATATGAAATCTCCGATTTTGTGTTTTTATGGACCTCCCGGGGTTGGTAAAACATCTTTGGGGAAATCCATTGCTGAAGCCTTGGGTAGAAAGTACATCCGTATGTCACTTGGAGGATTGCACGATGAATCAGAAATTCGCGGTCACCGTAAAACGTACATCGGAGCAATGCCTGGCCGAATTATCCAAAACATAAAGAAGGCGGGAATTAGTAATCCTGTGTTTGTCTTGGATGAGGTGGATAAGTTGGGTCGAAGCAATCACGGTGATCCTTCATCGGCTTTACTCGAAGTCCTTGATCCTGAACAGAACAACGAATTCTATGACAACTATATCGAGACTGAATACGATCTATCACGTGTGATGTTCATAGGAACAGCGAATAACCTTAGTGAAATTCAAGGGCCTTTACGAGACCGTATGGAATTGATTGAAGTGAACGGTTACACAGTGGAAGAGAAAGTCGAGATTGGGAAGCGCCACTTACTTCCAAAGCAAATTAAGGAACACGGAATTACGTCCAAGGATATCTCAATCGACAAGAAAACAATTGAGAAAGTAATCGAAGAGTATACAAACGAGTCAGGAGTTCGTGGATTGGATAAAGTTGTTGCGAAATTGGTTCGTAACCGTGCGAGACAAATCGCAATGGAGGAGGAGTTCGAAGTGAAAATCAAAATTGAACACCTGTTCGATATTTTGGGGGCTGGACGAACGAAAACGAAATACAATAACAACGATGTCGCAGGAGTTGTCACTGGACTAGCTTGGACAAGTGTTGGTGGAGATATTCTCTTTATTGAATCTTCGATTACACAAGGGAAAGGAAAATTGACCTTGACTGGAAACTTGGGGGATGTGATGAAAGAATCGGCGGTAATTGCGCTTGAATATTTAAAATCACACAGTCATCTCCTCGGATTGGAACAAAGTGTTTTCGATAATCATAACGTTCATATTCACGTTCCAGAAGGAGCAACTCCGAAAGATGGACCGAGTGCAGGTGTCACGATGTTAACGTCTTTGGCGTCATCGTACACTCGACGTAAGGTGAAGAAGAACTTGGCAATGACAGGTGAAATCACGCTTCGAGGAGAAGTATTGCCTGTCGGTGGAATCAAAGAGAAAATCTTGGCTGCAAAACGCGCTGGGATTAAGGAAATCATCTTGTGTGATAAAAACAAGAAGGACGTTGATGATATTACACCAAGTTACCTCAAAGGCTTGAAATTCCATTATGTAACGAAAATGACGGAAGTTTTAGAATTTGCATTAACGAAGCAGAAGGTAAAGGACTAATTTATGAAGGGAAGAGCATTATTTACGGCATTGTTTTTATCGATTTCAGGTGCGTTATTTTCGCAAACGGACAGCTCTGAAGTTGCCTCAATTTACATTACCTCTTGGTCGAATCAATCCCAAGACTTTAAGGTTGACATTGAGTCATTTAATGAGAGATTGGTTGAGGTTCTGACAGAACTAGATTTTGTTTACCGTAAGGCGAATAATAATCCTCCACCGGAAGCAATGGCTCCAGATGAGAATAATCTAGCTCTGTACATAACGATAAGGTTAAAAGAAGATAAGGCAAATGACAAGAAATTTTTCATGCCAGCCTCTTATGAACTGAGTTATTGGAACGTAGCTCTAGATACTTTACCGACTGAGTTTCTGAATTATTTTCAAGAATTAGAAGTGGATGAATTGAAACGGTTATTGAAAAGATAAAAGAGACTGGATTAAGGACTCAAAAAGAATAAAAGGTACTGTTGAAATATCGACAGGGGCTTTTAAATGACATGGAGGCGTACTCGTTATTTTATTTTAAGTGCTTTAAGTATTTTTTGATCACTGATTAGTGCATCTCTCATAAGTAGGTTCATAGGGAATACTTGCTGAGGTGCGTGTTTAAACCCATTCCATATGTTGTACAGAGTTTCGCTCGTTATTAGGGACAGGTTTAATTCAATGTCAAGGTCACAATCTTCAATGAAATCAGGAGTGAAGTCTGGGGCGACAAGAAGGGTTTTAATAACTCTAAATCCGTTCATTTCCGCATTTTTCTGATATGATTTTATCTGTCGAGAACACGCAGAAAACTTGTTGTACTTTGTTGATTTAGCTGTTTTACACTCTACAATTATTACTTCTTCATTTCCCGTTTGAATTAGGATGTCAATTTTGTCTTTTTTACTATTTATTTCTGCCCTAAGTTCATCGTTGACGTTAAAACCGAGTTCTTTGAATAAGAGCTTGGTTACCTCTTCGTATTTGATACCGATTTCGGGAGTTGTAATATTTATATTGTTCGTTTTTAAGGCATTTAGATCTCTATTACCAATGTGAACGTAGTTCTCGATGTAAATACTTTCAGTGTCTGTATATGAGTCCAGGATATTTTGAACTTCATCACCACGGAAAGATATACTCCTAGACTCACAGAATGATCTTAAATCATCCGTTGAAAGAAGGTCTAGTATTTCACGTGGCTTGATGTTGTGATTAGCTAGGAAAAGGCCATTTAGCACTGATTTATCCTCAAATTGAAATTCCTTCCTAAGGTAATCATTTATATGTGGAAGTGAATCGTCAATGTCTTTACAGAGTAACTCATATCCATCCATCGAAATTCCTATAGTTTCATCACGTTCAACTGTGTTAAAATGATCAACGATTAACGCTAGTTTATCATCTATTGTAGTTCCTTTGGATGGAATGCCTAAGTCTTCCATGATTCTATTTATTGTCTTTTTTCGATCATTTAGCTTAGTTCCTTCTTTGTGAACTCCCTGTTTTAATAGACTTTTTAACGAAATTCCTTGGTTGATAATAATTTTCACTTTTTCCTCTAATCCACTTCTTTGATTGATGTTGTGTCGTTTACACGCCAAGTTCAATTCCGGTCCCTTCAAAGACTTAAGAATTCTCCTTAAATATTTATCAGCGATACTTCGACCTCTGATTTCTCGTAGAATTTTAACCATTTCATCAGGAATATATACGCAATAGTCCTTTTTATGATAGAAGATAATTCCTAGATCTTTTAGCCTTTTGATAATGAATTCTTGCTTCAACGGATTTATTGGTACTACGCTGAAATTTATCAATCTAACTTCTTCATTCGATAATTCCAGCTCCTCGGATAGAGTTTGAAGTAAAGAAAATTCGTCAGAGGTTACTTTCTTATCTTGATTATTCAGCTCGTCATTTGTGTAGGCTGTTTTAATACACGCACGATAAATCAAATAATCTCTTCGCCGATGTTCGTCGATCTCTTTGGATTCTGAATCAATTAGGCCAGTCATGTTTTCACTTGATTCTTTCAATAAATCAAGTTCTTTCATGTATAAGTCATGGAACCATCGGTCTTTCATTATAACATTTCCATCTCGAATAAGGATGTCTATAAGGATGTCCAACTGGGATAGGTTGCTCGCTAATTCGAGCTGAATATGGTGTTTAAATTGATTGCGTACGTGCATGAATACTTTATTGATATTCATGTGGTCAATTTCCTTGATTTGCCTGCTGTTATTTAGAATTTCTTCAATTTCTTCCGACTCGCCAGCTTCAATTAAATTATTTAAAATTTTGTAAAAGGAAGATTTTTCTATGGTATTAGTGTGATCTAGGACATCTAGTAGTTTCATAGTGGATAGGTTTGGTTTTGTATAAATATATACTTTAAAAGCAATATATTTTGAGGTTATGAAAAACTTCTCACAAATTGCCTATTGTAGAGCACTTGAGGTTACATTATTAAGAAGTTTATTTCAATAAAAGCCCCTGTTGAAATATCAACAGGGGCTTTCAATTTTCAATCAAGTCAATCTTTCAATTGAGCAAGGCGATTACTCTTCTTTCCAATTCTCATCCTTCCCTTTGATATATGGAATCTTAGCATCAGCCAATTTCTTTTCTAATGCCTTCACACGAACAATCATCGCATTAAACTTAACTCTGAATGCATCATAAAGCTCTTGAGCTGCCTCTTTGTTCTTACGGTGAGTTGCTGTCACACCAGTTCTACTTCCGTACAATTGGTAACTAACCATTCCAATGCGTCCTGCGATGCTAGGAATCGTCTCAAACTCATGCGAAGAACGAATTCGATCTCCCCATAATTCAACACTCAAATCGTAATAGATGTTCTTGAGTTCTTCAACTTCAGATAAAAATGTCATGTCCGTTCCAGGGTAGGTTTTGATGGCATGTTCGATCAGTTTTAGCTTCTCGTTTGTTTCCCCCATCAATCTTCCTGTTCCGTCTACACTTCGAGTAAGTTCTGCCACTTCAGCTCGGAATGCTTCCAATGCGGCAACATCTTCTGTCTTAATTGTTCTGTTGTTCAGTTCTTTCACTTCAAATGAAGTTTTCTCTGCAATGGTTTTCAAAGCACCATCTTTTAATTGAACAACTTCAACAGTGTATGTCCCAGGGTTCACTAGGAAACCATCATCTGGATCAGAGTAACGTCCCGGTTTTTGAACTTTCAGTGTTACGGGTGATGTTGATTGGCCACGTAAATTCCAAGCCATGCGAGAAATTCCTTTCGTTGGAGAGCTTGTCAAACGCTTGATCTCTTTTCCTGCGTTATCACGAATGATCCAAATCAATTGTGCTTTATCTTCCAATTTCTCAGCCTTTAACTGATCGAAGCTTGGGTAGTCCACAGCAATTTTGTCTTTCTCTTCTTTCTCCTGTGCTTTGACACGCTTCTTCTTCAGTGAAGTTTCTTTGTCCTTCAAGTAAAGCGTAAATACCGCTCCAAACATTGGGTTTTCTGCATTCCATAAATCTGCACCCTGAGATCCTGTTCCGCGCAATCCAAGTGGAGCTGAAGGAACGTACATTAACGCATCTTTAATTGGGAAGATGTGAGCGTTTTTGTCCAATACTTCTTTCGTAACAGATCGAAGAGGGGAGTAGTTGTCCAATACGTAGAACCCACGACCGAATGTAGCAGCTACTAAGTCGTTTTCACGCTCTTGAATATCTAAATCATAAACTGCAATTGTTGGCAATCCAGCCAATTTTGTCCAGTTCTTTCCTGCGTCATTCGAGAAGTACGCTCCGAATTCTGTTCCAACAAATAGTAGGTTCGGATCTTTGTGATCTTGACGAATAGCGAAAACTGATCCGCGTTCTGGAAGGTTCGAAGAAATCGAAGTCCATGTTTTTCCTTTGTTCGTGCTGCGCATCACGTATGGTTTAAAATCTCCAGATCGGTGATTGTTAAATACGGCAAACACTTCGTTTTCGTCGTGTACACCTGCAGTAATCATGTTTACACGTGTGTTAGCAGGAACACCTGAGAATGAACTCATTTTTGTCCAAGATCCACCATCGTCAG
>CAJQOB010000032.1 GCA_905479845.1 uncultured Flavobacteriales bacterium | reverse complement strand
AGCTTTTCCGTGCGGCCGTATAGTTTCCAGTCGATATGACGTGTAGACTCTCCCTTGTTGTACAAGCGATGTTCGGCAAATTCAACGGAGAAACCATGAAATGGACTCTTGTGTAGTCCAGTGATAAACCCTTCTACCACTTGCTTTGCAAGAATTTCAAGGTTTCCGAATTGCGCGAGTTTTCCACGCTGAATTGTTTTACTCATACGAACCGAAGATACGTAATTTTATAGATTATTACTTCCGCGTGCGCAGAAGTGTATTGGATAGAACGCCAATGAGTACAATGGCAATGCCCATATCGACTTGCCAAGTGAATTTCTCGCTGAAAAAGAAGTAGCCAACCACGAAAGCATAGATAATGCTCAAGTACTTAAATGGAGTAATGGTCGCTGCAGCTCCTTCGTGAAGTGCTTTGGTCATGTAGATTTGAGCAAATTGGGTAAAAATCCCAATGATTATAAGGATCAACCATTCAATCCCGCGTGGCATTGTGAATTCAAAGAGGCAGAGGATAACCATCAATGGAATCGCAACCATTGGAAAGTACATTACAATAACAATCGGTGAGTCCGTTGTTCTCAATTTCATGATTGCCGTGTAAGCAATCCCAGAAATAAATGCCGAAACCAATCCCATCCCCATCCAGAAGAAAGAAATCTCTTCGAAACGAACATCATTTTGTCCAAATTGAGAAATGGCGATGAGCGCAACTCCGAGAAAAGACATGATGATAAAAAACCATTGAAGAACACGAACGCGTTCCTTGAGTAAAATCATGGCAAGAATAACAGTGAAAATAGGTGACATGTTCTGAACAACAATTGCAATGGCTAAGGGAATATGATGTATCGTATAAAAGAAAATGGTTAAGGCGACAGTTCCTGCGAGTCCACGAATTATTAGCCACTTTTTATTCACTCCCCACATGGAGAGTCCTCGATAACGAATAATGGACCAACTGATGATGAAGGTGATAATTGAACGCGCCAAAACAAGTTCATGCCCAGGGTAGACTTGGATATTGTCAATTAAATCTTGATCTGGCCCCATGCCTAGTATCTTCACGAAGAAATTCACAACGAGAAAACAAAGCCCTGAGATTAAAATGTAAACGATGCCTTTATTCACGTCGCAAAAGTACTGCGATTTCTCATCACAGTAACAAACAATAAAATTAAATATGTAGATTAGCGTTAATTACATTGAAGTGAAGAAAATCTACAGCATACTAATCATTTTTTTGAGCCTTTCGAGTTACTCAAATGCCCAGTCGATTACACCAAAGTACTCGTTTAATGTCGAATTGTGTCTACCCGTAGCGATGAGTAATAAACCCTTCAATGATTTCATGCAAGGACTGGTTGGTGTTTCAACGTATGGTCAATATTCTTTTCCGTTTCACCTAAACCTAGGAGCGGGAGTTCGATATTCTTATTTCACAATCAATGAATTCAGTGTTCCAAGTCCAGTCTTTGGAGGGGTTCACTCTGGAACAGCGTTTTTTAAAGTAGGATACGATAAGTTCCATAATGATCGATTTGCTACAGATTTTAGTTTGAAAACAGGTTACTCACATACATTCTTCGATACTGATTTGAATAAAGACGAAGGAGTGAATCCAATTGATGTTGGGAGCACTTTTGCTGAGTTTACAACAGCATTAATCCTTACAGCAAACGAGAAATCTTCTTACCGCTGGATTATTGGTTACGGAATGCAAGGCTTCGGATTTTCGCCGCAACTTATCGGACTTGAGACAAATGGAGGATATGACCCTGCCAATTTCAAACGAGTTACGACGTATTTAGTTGTTGGATTCGGGTACACATACTACTTCGGAAAAAGCGGTAACTAAGATGTTTTTGCAACAGAATACACTTGATGGACTACGCGTCTATTTCAACGATTCTCTAAAAAATCAATTCTCCGGAAGTGAAATCAAACTCATGTTTAAAGCCTTCATGACGAAGCGAATGTCTTTAAGTGATACAGAGTTTATGCTTGCTCGAGACCTAAGGTTTTCAGAATCAGATTTACTCTATTTTAGATCAGTAGTAAAGCGTCTTCAAGCGAACGAACCCTTTCAATACATTCATGGATTTACTGAATTCTACGGATTAGAATTGATATGTGATGTACGAGCGTTGATCCCTCGCCCTGAAACAGAAGAATTAGTCGATTGGATTTCTGAGTCTCTTGAGAAAAATGGAGAACATCACATTGTTGATATTTGTTCTGGCTCTGGCTGCATCGCTTTAGCACTGAAATCCAATTTTAGGAATGCGCAAGTGGAAGCTTGGGAAATTTCTGATGAAGCTTTGGAGCTGATCGAAGAGAATCGCAATTTGACAGGATTGAATGTTTCTTCAATCAAGATGGATGCACTTTCTGAAGTTTACCCTGAAGCTGAAGAAAGTTACGATATTATCGTTTCAAATCCGCCGTATATCCCGAACTCGGAACGTGCAAGAATGCATGATAATGTTCTTGAATTTGAGCCAGGACTTGCTTTATTCGTGGATGACGCTGATCCCTTTGTGTTTTATGACAAAATAGCGCTTCAAGCAGCTGATTTATTGCTTGATAATGGTTGGCTCTATTTCGAGATTCATGAAGATTTTGAAAAGGAAATGTTCGACCTTCTCCAAAATCACGGTTTTGTTAACATTGAGTTGAGGAAAGATTTGCAAGGAAGAAGCCGAATGATGAGAGGACAACGCGTACCTTCACGTCATGAATAAAAGTGAGGCGAAGGCGGAAATTGAAAGATTGTCAAACGATCTCAGTCGTCACAATCATCTCTACTATGTAGAAAGCAATCCTGAAATTTCAGATTACGATTTTGACATGTTACTGAAACAACTTCAGGAGCTAGAGGAGAAATTCCCTGAATTTGCATCTGACCTTTCACCAACAAAACGCGTTGGAGGTGATATCACAAAGAAGTTTGAATCAGTAGTGCACAAGTACGCTATGCTGTCGCTTTCTAATAGTTACTCTAAAGACGAGATTGAAGAATGGATTGTTCGTGCGAAGAAATTTGTGGAAGATGATCTCGAATATGTGTGCGAGCTGAAGTACGATGGTGTCGCCATTGGAATTCAATATGTCGATGGTAAATTGGTTCAAGCTGTTACGCGTGGAGATGGAACTCAGGGAGAAAACGTAACGAGTAATGTTAAAACGATTCGAACAATTCCATTAAAATTAAGGGGTGATCACCCGCAAGATTTTGAAATTCGCGGAGAGATTTTCTTTCCCTTGGAGAATTTCCGTGCGTTGAATGAAAAACGCAGAGAGGATGGAGATCCTGAGTTTGCAAATCCTCGAAATACAGCTTCAGGAACATTGAAGATGCAAGATTCTAAGGTTGTAGCGGAACGTGGACTTGATTGTTTCCTTTACGGAATTTATGGAGCTGAAAACAGAGCAGATGGTCATTTCGAGCTCGTCAATAAGGCTGCCGACTGGGGATTCAAAGTTCCTCCAACCAAAAAACGATACATTGAAAAGACGAACTCCGTTGAAGGAGTGATGGATTTTATTAATTACTGGGATGAGAAGCGGAAAGAACTTCCATTCGAAATTGATGGGGTCGTGATCAAAGTAAATAACTATGATCAACAAGAAATATTAGGATTTACTGCGAAGTCACCGAGATGGGCTATTGCCTATAAATTTAAAGCAGAGCGTGTTGAAACGATTCTGGAAGAAGTAACTTATCAAGTCGGGAGAACGGGATCAATTACACCTGTCGCTAACCTTGCTCCTGTACAATTGGGAGGAACAACAGTGAAGCGTGCTTCCTTGCACAATGCCGATCAAATTGAAAAATTGGATTTGCATCTTGGTGATACTGTTTTTGTTGAGAAAGGCGGGGAGATCATTCCTAAAATTGTAGGAGTAAACCTTGATGCTCGAACAAGTGCAAACCCTGACGTTAAGTTTATCAATAACTGCCCGGAGTGCGAGACAGAGTTAGTAAGACGTGAAGGTGAAGCGAATCATTATTGTCCGAATGAGTTGGGTTGTCCTCCTCAAGTAAAAGGCAAAATTGATCATTTCATCAGTCGTAAGGCGATGAACATTGATGGATTAGGTACAGAAACAGTAGACGCTTTGTACGAAGCTGGATTGGTTAAAAACAGTGCAGATTTATACGATCTGACCTTCGATCAAGTTGTTGATCTGGAGCGAATGGCGGATAAATCTGCGAACAATCTTATTGCTGGAGTATTGGCTTCTAAGGAAATTCCTTTCGAGCGTGTGCTTTTTGGATTAGGAATTCGATTTGTCGGAGAGACTGTCGCTAAGAAGCTGGCAAAGGCTTTTAAGAACATTGATGAAATGGCTAAAGCTGATTTCGATACCTTGATTGCTGTTGATGAAATTGGCGATAAAATCGCGATGTCAATTCAAGCGTTCTTTTTGGAAG
>CAJQOB010000031.1 GCA_905479845.1 uncultured Flavobacteriales bacterium | reverse complement strand
AAGAGGTCATTTTCTGGCTCTTGCAAGTAACCTCATATCAGATGAACAACTTTATGGAAAAATCACTCAAAGTTCAACTCGCCAAATTTAAGTGTTGACCTAAAGAAAAGTTCTTTTGTAAGGAACGACTAATTAAGGCATTTACAATTAGTAGAATATCCTGTACTAGGTATAAATATTTTTAATCCAAGTAGTTTTACGTGCTTTTCGCAATTGCGGATTTTTGCGCTGAAACAAGCATGAGAAAGTCTCCAAATTTGCACTGTAGGTCAAATACCAATTTCGATTAAGTAGCTACCACATCATTTGACCTACAGGCGTTATCCGAAAAGCCACTATTAAAAAGAGTAGGAAAACAAAACATATTATTATGTCAACTTATACAATTGATATCCCAGCTGGTCCATTATGGAACGATGAGGATGCAAAAAACGTAGCACCAAGAATTGCAGCAGCACACCAAGGAAAATGGAATGGACAATGGAAAACGGTTGTTCCTAGCGAAATGAGTGTTGTTGGAGTGGAACTTCAAGTGAAAAACACAGGAAAGTATTCTTACAAGACAAACGTTCTTGCAGGGCCACTTTGGAGTAACGATGAAGCTCAAAAATTGGGGCCAGCTATTGCTGCTTCCTATGGAGCAACATTTACAGGACAATGGACAACAATCACTGAAGGTGTGATGAGTGTTATTGAAATAGAGTACAAGTACTAAAAAGTAGTTGTCAAGAATTGACTTCTGTTCATCCGTGATTTCTCGTGGCTTGGACAGAAGTTTTTTTGTTATTCGAAAACCCTTGTAACAATTTCAATTATATATTAAAGTGGTTATTGATTAACGACTCCTTTTACTTCTTTTGATATTTATGGGAGATCATATTTGTCACCTCTTCGTTTTCAATACGGTCCACAAATTTCTTCATCTTCTTTTGGATCACCTTAAAGTGGTGTTCGTCTTCCTCGGTTACGAAAGTGAGAGCTTCTCCGGAATTATCGGCTCTACCTGTACGCCCAATTCTATGGACGAAATCTTTTGGTGAGCGCGGCAATTGATAATTGATTACGAAGGGAAGGGATTGTATGTCAATTCCTCTGGAAAGCAAATCAGTTGCAACGAGTACTCTGAGGTGTCCGTTTTTAAAGTCTTTTAGAGCAGCTGTTCTTTCTCGCTGAGTTTGTTTACCATGAATGGCCTCGGCGTCTATGTTGTTTTGATTCAATTTTTGAGTGACAACATTCGCTTGGTGAACTGTTGATGTGAAAATAAGCACTTGCTGCATTTTCTTCTCCTTAATCAGATGACGTAGGAGAGGGCCTTTTTGCTCTAGTTTAACCGAGTATGCAGTTTGGTTAATTAGTTCTATGCTTTGCTCTTTCTTTTCTATTTGAATGACCAATGGATCGTTCAACAAAACACTTCGTACATTTTCAATGTGTGGACTTAAAGTGGCTGAAAAGAGCAGGTTTTGACGTTTTTCAGGCAAAAAGCTCAATATTTCATCCATTTCTTCCTTGAAACCTAGGTTTAGCATTTTATCAGCTTCGTCCAAAACAAGTGTGTTTACAGCAGATAGTTGAACCGCATTCGAATCCAACAAGTCCAGTAAACGACCAGGAGTAGCAACCAAAATACTAACATTTCGCATATTCTGCATTTGTCCGTCAACCGACACTCCACCATAAACAGCCAAGGATTTACATCGATAGGGCATTGCTTCGGCAAACTTCTTGAAGACATCAGCCACTTGAATGGCTAGCTCCCTAGTTGGTACAAGAACGAGTGTACTTGGATGTCTATCACTAGGTGTTTCAATTCCTTCTAGATTAACGAGAATTGGAAGTACGTAACTCGCAGTTTTACCTGATCCCGTTTGAGCAATTCCAAGGATGTCCTTTTTTTGAAGTACCGCAGGAATCGCCATTTCTTGAATAGGATAGGGCTTTTGGTAGTTTTCACGCTCCAGCGACTTGAGTACGTATTTAGGAAGTTCTAAAGAAGAAAATGACATAGTTCACAATAAGGATTGTGCAAAGGTAACAGGAAAGTCCTGACCATTACATTATTTCTCCTTATCTAACTCCTTCTTGAATGCAGTTTCATTGAAAGCATTCGCGTCAATTCCATCTGAGAAGTAACGAACATTTCCATTCCACAAGTAAACAACCCCTGGAGTGTCTTTACTCATTCCGATGATTTCCCAGAAACTAACGATGTCCATCACTTGATGCGAGTATTGTGCACCTGCAAAGTCAAAGAAAGCTGGAATTTCTTCAGGTCCTTCGTCCATAAAAATGATATACACTTTCGGGAAGTTCGGATCATTCTTACGCATTTCTGTCAGCGTTTTCGCTGTTTCCTTACAGTGTTCACAGGTAGGGGCGAACAGACACAGGATTTTCTTTCCTTCATCCAGCTTAATAGCAGCAGGAACGTGCTTGCTGAATTTCGAAGTAACTTTCTTTGGTGAAGTGTCTTTAGGTGACTCAACAACTTCTATGACTTCGTTAGGATCTTTGTCTTGTTCAAGTATAATCGTTGTGTCAACATCCGCAGTGTCTACAACGATCGTGTCCAAAGAATCAACAATAGGCTCGTCGTCAATAATCACAGGTTGACTTGATACGGAAGAGCTAGCACCTGAACCACCTTTTTGAATAGGTGAAATCATAAAAAGCGCCAGAGCGGAAACTGCATAAATTAAAGCCAAGAATGGGAAATTATGCGGTGGCTTGTCTTTTGGAAGCATTCGCATCAACCAGACAAGTAATCCAACTGTGATGATATTTTTAATCAAAGCCTCAGTAGGAGTCATTTCAATCAACTCTCCAAAACATCCACAATTCCCTCCAACATCTGTTGCGATGCTATAACCAAGGTGAATACAGAAAACGGTAAGCAACAAAATTGTTGCTGGAATCACAATACGCTTTAAGAAGTGCGGTTGAAGAATTCCTATTCCCAATGCAAATTCAGCTGCAACTAGTAAACGAGAAAAATAGGGGGCGATTCCACGATCGAATCCGAGAGGGTACAATTGTTTCACCTCCAATGTTCCAAGTCCGAAATCCGCAGTAGGATACAGTTTCGAGTAGGCTGAGAATAGAAATAAAACTGAAACAATTACTCGAATTGTCCAGGCAAAATACACTTTGTTCTTTTTGTAGAATTCCTTCATCTTATCCATAAGTCACCTTTGAGACCGTTAAAATAATTCAAATTATTTAGTCGAGAGAGGGATATGATAGGAATAGGAAATATTTAACGAATCTGTTATGTTGGATTGAATGATTGAAAGATTGAGA
>CAJQOB010000030.1 GCA_905479845.1 uncultured Flavobacteriales bacterium | reverse complement strand
CTATTGCGAAGTATTGTTCAATTCAACTCCAAATTACGATTCACTTCGACCTACGTTGGATTATTTAAAACGCGATCTCGACGAATTCATGAACACCCTAGATTGGGAATGAGTAAAGCGTCGATCGTTTACCTGAGTTTGGGCAGTAATCTTGGTGATCGCTATCAGAACCTCCTCAACGCGCTTACAGAGTTAAGTAACAAGGTAGGAACGGTTAAATTGATCTCCCATACCTATGAAAACCCTCCTTCTGGATTTCAGGCAGATAAGGACTTCTTGAACTTGTGCGCCGAGGTGCATACCGAATTACCTCCACAAGAATTACTGAGCTTGATTAAAGCTATCGAGAAAGAACTGGGAAGGTCGAAGAATGACACAGAAGGCTACTCGTCACGCCCGATCGACATAGACATCATTCTATACAACACACTGGTTTTAAACAGTAAAGAGTTAACAATCCCACATCCACATTTCAGAAAAAGAATGTTTGTTCTCAAACCTTTGAACGACATTGCAAAGGATCAAATCGATCCTGAAACAATGCTTACAATTGGACAACTTTTAAACAATTGTAGCGATCAATCCATCATGAGGATTTACAAACGTTAAAAAAATCAAATTTTTAATCCCCCCCTGCCCTTTCAATTACAAAAAATATATGTACTATTGTAGTTGAAATTTGATTAGAATTTATTTAGAACAAACATGAAAAAGCAAAGCATCAAAGTTTTAGCATTCGTAGCATTTACAGGTATTACTGTATCTAGCTGTACGTTGTTAAAAGATTTAGAGTACGACGTAGAGCCATGTCCGTTAGAAATGCACGGAGATTCGGTAGCGGTAACAGTTAATATTACTTTCCCAGAGAAAAGTATCAATAAAAAAGCATCAGCGGAGATCACTCCAATGCTTGGAGAAACTGCATTGAAGCCAGTAACCTTTATGGGTGAAAAAGCAACAGGTAACGGAAATGTTATTGCCTACAAACCTGGTGGAAAATATACGTACACTGATGTTGTTGCGTACAAACCAGCAATGGAGAATACAGAATTGATGATCACTGGAACTGTTTCTAAAGCAGGGAAAGTAAAAGATGAGATCGATCCAATCGAAATCTGTAAAGGAACAATCGTTACTCCTTTGTTAGTAGAGAAATCTGGACAAGTAATTTTGGCTAATGACCAGTTCGAGCGTGTTACACCTCAAACATCTGAAGCGACTATCAACTACTTGAAAGGTAAATCAAATGTTCGTTCTTCTGAATTGAAAGATGAAGATATCACTTCAACTCAGGAATGGTTGGCAGCTGCTGAAACTAATCCTAAGATCGATATCAAGTCTATCAACATAACAGGTCACGCTTCTCCAGAAGGTGAGGTTGCTGATAACAGTGAGTTGTCTGACAATCGTGCTACTTCTAGTAAAGAAGCAATGATGAAAATCGCTGAAAAAGCTGAGAACACTAAAGCATCAGGTGAGATTTACTCTACTTCAGGTAGCGGTGAAGATTTCCCAGGATTCGAGAAAGTTCTTAACGCGGATACAGAAATGGATGCTGACGATAAAGCATTAGTTCTTCGTGTTATCAAAATGAACTCATCTCCAGAGCAACGTGAGGTTGAATTACGTAACATGCGTGCAACATTCACTTACTTGGATAAAAACATCTTCCCATTACTTCGTCGTTCTGAGATCGTTACTTCTTACGATTTGACTGGATTCTCTGATGAAGAAATGAAAAACTACTCAGTATCTAATTCTGATACATTGAACTTAGAAGAGTTGTTGTTCTGTGCAACACTTTACGAAGATTTGAACGAGAAGTTGAGAGTTTACAAAATTGCTGAAGGACGTTACGCTGACGATTACCGCCCATCTAACAACGTTGGAGCTGTATTGTACATGCAAAACAAAATTTCTGAAGCTAAAGCGAAATTCGAAAAAGCGAACGGAATCAAAGACAACAAGATTTCTAAGAACAACTTAGGAGCTGTTGCTATCGTTGAAGGAGACAGAGAGAAAGCATGGAACTTATTGAACCAAGCAGGATCTTCTTCTGAAACTTCTTACAACAAAGGTGTATTGAACATCCAAGATGGTAATTACGGTGATGCTGTTTCTAACCTTGGTTCAGATGCTTCATACAACAAAGCATTAGCTCAATTGTTGAACGGAAACGCTAGCGCTGCAGTAAGCACTATCGATAACTCTGTTGATAAAGAGTCAGCTCAAGGATACTACTTGAAAGCGATTGCTGCTGCACGTCAGGATCAATTGAACGAGGTAGTTAACAACTTGAAAAGCGCTATCGCTAAAGACGGAAGTTACAAAGCGAAAGCATTGAAAGATATGGAGTTTGCATCTTATGCTGCAAACGCAGCTTTTACAGCTATCGTGAAATAAAAGATTAAATAAATCTTATCAAATAAAAAGCCCTGACTCGTTTGAGTCAGGGCTTTTTATTTTAACATTATATTATCGATTCATTATTTTTCTTGGAAAAACCGTTTAAATTGTTAATAACTCCAACGGAAATGTTCGACACTAGACATTCTCTAATACATAGAACTAAATCGTTTAAGAGAGGTAGTTATGAAACACTAACGCACGTTTCATCCGAACAAAACTCCCGCCACCACTGGTTCAACTGTGGATAACACTATCGAAATCCGTTTTGTAATTCCATCTTGATGGCGTAACTTGCAACTATTATTAGGGTCTACTCCTATTAATCAAAACATACTCTACATGTTGCGCAACATTGCATTGCTAATACTCCTCCTACTTCCTTTCTTAGGATCTTCTCAAAGTCCTTGGATCAATGAAATTCATTACGATAATTCTGGCGCGGACGTCAATGAAGGCGTTGAAATTGCAGGACCTGCAGGACTGAACTTGGCTTGTTTTGACATTATAGCCTACAACGGTTCAGGAGGATCTAGCTATAATACACTGACACTTTCTGGAACTATACCAGATGAGGGTTGCGGATATGGTGCTATTTGGTTTCTAATTTCAGGTCTTCAAAATGGCGCTCCTGATGGAATCGCGCTTCACAATACTTGTACGAACACTTTGATTGAATTCCTTAATTATGAAGGGACTACATTCACAGCAACAAATGGTGCCGCCAATGGTGTAACGTCAACAAATATTGGAGTAACCGAAACAACCAGTACACCAATTGGTCAGTCTTTACAACTTACTGGGTCAGGTACCACCAGTGCAGCATTTGCTTGGAGCGCTCCAAGCGCGTCCTCTCCGGGACTATTGAACTCTGGACAAACGATTTCACCATGTGGAGCTTCAAACACTATAACAACGGGAGCAGTCTCAGGAGGACCGTTCACTGTTGATTGTACTAATGCCATAACGGACGCTGGTTCAGTTGCATTCACCTCATCTGGAACCTTCAACGGAGCTAATATCTATTCTGTTCAATTATCGGATGCATCAGGCTCGTTTGCTTCACCAATAGTAATCGGAACGGTGAACTCTGTAGCAAATGCAGGAAGCATTAACTTTACAATACCATCTGGGACTGATGCGGGAACAGGATACTTAATTCGAATTGTATCTGACGATCCAGCTTTAACCGGTTCCACTAGCGCAACGGCGATTACAATAGTTCAGTCGAATCCATGTGTGCCTGCCGTTGGAACTGGAGTCATTATTAACGAATGGTCGAATGGTCCAAGTGGAAACAAAGAGTACTACGAGTTTGTAGTTGCTGGTGAATGTGGAACTCTTGTTGATATTCGCGGATATATCTTGGATGATAACAACGGAACATTTACCAATCCTGTGGATTATTCAGGAACTGTTTCAGGTATTGCTCCAGGACACTTCAGATTCTCTTATGCTGCCCAATGGGCTTCTATACCTGTTGGATCTTTAATTGTTATATATAACAATAACGATGCGAATGCTTCACTTCCTGCGGATGATCCAACCGATTCAAATACAGACTCACTGTATGTAGTACCTCATGATAATGCATTGTTCGAGCGGTGCACAACCTTCCCCGCAACCTCAGCTCCCGACTCAGTTTATACTCCATGTACATACGCAACAGCGCCAACAACTGGATGGAACCCTCTTAGTTTGAGAAACGGTGGTGATGCCATTCAAGTTAGAAACCCAGATGGTTCATATTACCACGGTGTTTCTTATGGGAATTCTGAAATAACTGGTGGACCTCATAACTTAAAACTAATTACTGGAAGTGGTGGTGGAATGTGTGGTTGGTTTACCGATGGAGACTTCTTTGATATTGCTAATTGGACTTCTGGAACTGTTTCTGGAAATGAAACGCCCGGCTTACCGAACAACGCTGCCAACGATGCATGGCTGAAATTAATGCGCGACCCAAGTGCAATCAACTGCCCAATAACTTTTCTTCCTGTTGAACTAGTAGATTTTAATGGCAAAAAAATCAAAGGAGCGAACCTCTTGCATTTGCAAACACAGACAGAGAATAACTCCTCATATTTCACAGTTGAGCGCAGTATTGATTTGAAAGAATGGGATGTTGTAACTATTGAACCTGCCGCTGGGAGCAGTCAAGAATTCATTACCTACTCGTTTATGGATCGTGGGTTCATTCCAGGAAAAATGAACTATTACCGATTGAGTCAAACGGATCTTGATGGGACAAGTGAAATTTTCGAAAAAATTGTTTCAATCGATAATTTGAAGCGAAAAGTTGAGCTTTTGACTATCGTTAATCTCTTAGGGCAAGAAATTGATGAAGATACACATGGGGTTCAAATCCATGTTTACACTGACGGGACAACAAAGAAAATTTTCAAGCAATAGTTAGCCTTTCATTTCCCCCATCGCTTTGCTAAATATTCTTGCTCAGCCTGACCTTTTGTTGGAATAAAAGAACCCTCCGTTCCTAAATATTGACAATCCATTAATGTAGAGTAACCCGATCGAGAAATAAGTCGTTGTGCCTTTCTGATAACAAGGTCCTTCTCTTTCCAAGAACCGGAAACCTCAGTAATTCCCTCCGGAAGTTTCATTGAAGAAGAATGAACTACAATCAAATTATTGAACTGATCCTGCCGATCTAAAAAATAATGAATCAATTCTTGGGCATAAACATGAGGGCCGCTCGCCACCAAAACATTGTCATATTCCTTTTCAACTTCATCCGAATAAATCGAAAAACGCGAGTAATACCCAACGTAGCATCCATTATCCGGACAGTTCTCACTTAACTTTCCTGCCAAGGTTGATTTCTCATCATCCAAAACCCAAACAAAGCCAAAGCGCTTCATCAATTTAGTATGTAAGACGCCTACCCCTTTCTCAAACCATTTAACAGGTAAGTTAACTTGATGAGTGATGAAAATTGAAGGAACATCACCTGAAATGAATCCATAGCGGTGATCCGAAAGAACAAGATCGATCTTATACTCTTTCACATATTGCTTTACCTCTTCACGCTCCTGTTTCAAGCGCTTTCGCAAAGAATTGGACCGAACGAGTAAATCCCAACCAAAATTGCCTTTCCCTCCAAAGTGGAAAGGATAGCCAGTATGTTGAACGAAGGTGACGTTGTCAAAGTATTCCGAAAACACAGCCCGTTGATCCTCATCGCAAGCGATAAAAACTTCGTTTCCCTGGACCACTAATTGATGTATGATTCCAATGCACCGAGAAACATGTCCCATCCCCCAATTCAAAGGAGAAATCAGAATGCGTTTTGCCCGAATATCTGCTGGTTTTATCACTGCGTTAAAGATATCAATTTCGATCAACTAGTGTGCTTGAAATACACTCAACAGCTTACTACCCCAATCATATTTCAAATCATCCATCGGTCAAAAAGTCATTGCCAATCCCAACTTTGATAGTATCTTTATCGTTCTAACAATTGAAACACACAAAAAATATGTTCGATAATAACGAATTTAAGAAATACGCGACTAAGCATATGGGCATCAGCAGCATGCACATGGAGCACTATATTGATTCATCACTTACACCATATATCATTGAGGAACGTCAGTTGAACATGTCTCAAATGGACGTTTTCTCACGTTTGATGATGGACCGTATCATTTTCTTGGGAACAGGAATCAATGATCAGGTTGCCAATATCATTAACGCACAGTTGTTGTTTTTGGAATCAGTTGACCCTAAAAAGGACATCCAGATTTACTTGAACTCTCCTGGAGGGTCAGTTTACGCTGGTTTGGGAATCTACGACACGATGCAGTACATCAATCCAGATGTTGCAACGATTTGTACAGGGATGGCAGCATCAATGGGTGCAGTGTTGTTATGTGCAGGGACTGATGGTAAGCGTTCAGCGTTGAAGCACTCAAGAGTGATGATTCACCAACCATTAGGTGGAGCACAAGGACAAGCGTCAGACATTGAAATCACAGCACGTGAGATTCAGAAATTGAAGAAAGAATTGTACGACATTATCGCAACGCACTCAAAGCAAGATTACGATAAAGTTTGGGCAGATTCGGACCGTGATTACTGGATGACTTCATCTGAGGCGAAAGAATATGGAATGGTAGACGAAGTATTGCTTCGCAACCCAAACCAATAAACGATTTAAATTAAACGGAGCCTTCCCGTTCTTTACGGCGGGCTTTTTTGTCACTATTAGTTATGGCGAAGAAAGAAACAAATTGTTCATTTTGTGGTAGATCTCGAGACGAGGTTGGAATGTTGATTGCCGGAATTTCCGGTCACATTTGCGAAAGCTGTGTCACACAAGCACACACGATCGTAAAGGAGGAAAACGTGGTTGCTGAGAAAGAAGGCGATCAGGTTGTCAACGTAATGAAGCCCATCGAGATCAAAGAGAAATTGGACGAATATGTGATTGGACAAGACGACGCAAAGAAAGTTCTTTCCGTTGCAGTTTACAATCATTACAAACGTTTGAATCAACCACCGTCGCAAGACGATATTGAAATTGAAAAATCAAATGTGGTTTTGGTTGGACGTACAGGTACGGGTAAAACATTGCTTGCGAAGACCATTGCAAAGATGTTGAACGTTCCTTTCTGCATTGCAGATGCTACTGTTTTAACAGAGGCAGGATACGTTGGAGAGGACGTCGAAAGCATTTTATCTCGCTTGCTTCAAGCAGCGGATTACGATGTAAATTCAGCACAGCGCGGTATTGTTTTCGTTGATGAGATTGATAAAATCGCACGTAAAAGCGACAACCCTTCAATTACGCGTGACGTATCTGGAGAAGGTGTTCAGCAGGCTTTATTGAAACTGTTGGAAGGTGCTTCAGTAAATGTTCCACCTCAGGGAGGACGTAAGCATCCAGAGCAAAAAATGATTCAAATTGATACAAAGAACATTCTCTTCATTTGTGGAGGAGCGTTCGACGGAATTGAAAAAATCATTGCAGGCCGTGTGAATCGTCAAACAATTGGTTTTTCTGCCAATGATGAAGCGGAGCAAATTGACAAAGAGTCATTGTTGAAATACATCAACCCAACAGACATTAAAACATTTGGACTTATTCCAGAGTTGATTGGACGTTTCCCTGTGTTAACGTACTTGGAGCCGCTGAGTTCTGAGAGTTTGAAGTTGATTTTGACTGAACCAAAGAACGCTTTGGTGAAGCAATATATTCGTCTCTTCGAGTTGGATGATATCGACCTAAAATTCGATAAGGACGTACTCGATTTCATCGTTTCTAAGGCAATCGAATTCAAATTAGGAGCTCGTGGACTTCGCTCTATTTGCGAAGCCATCCTCAACGATGCGATGTTCGATCTTCCTTCGAAAAACGAGAAAGAATTCAGAGTTACTGCTGATTATGCAAAAGCTCAATTCTCGAAATCGAAAATGGCGAAATTGAAAGTCGCATAGATAACAAATCTAGAATATCAAAAGCCTTGAAATCAATCGATTTTCAAGGCTTTTTTTTGTTCTAAACAATGGACAAAAACTACTCTTCTCCCTTTACGTAGTAACGTTTTTTTATCCGAATATTTCTTAATCGTCTCGCTCCCAAAACGAGTACTACACGCGCAGTTGGAATTTTATTTTTATTCAATGTATTCTGGTCTATTTGGAAATTGAGTCCAACGAAAGCATATCTTCCGCGCCTGAGATCTGTCAGAATCCGCTTTCGTCTCACCTGAGCCATGAATTGATCGACAATCTCAGCTTCCGTCATATACTCCAAAGGAATAGGATCTGGAAGTTCTTCCTTCTCCTCTTTCGTTAAGTATCGAGGTTTGTTCCCTTTGTAGAGATTTGTCTCGCTGATACCAGGCTTTTTATCAAGGTAAAACGCCCGCCTATTATTTTGCACCAGTTTAACCCGAAATGAAACCTGTTTCGTATAGTTAAACTTGGATGTTGTTTGTTCAAAGGCTCGCCGAAAATGTTTTGCAATCCCTGTCCATCTTTTCTTCTTGGAGTATTGAGAACCTTTCCATGCTTTTGTTGCCAGCGTAGCCAGGGTTCTAAGTATTTCACTCGTTTGTAGTTCGTCTGGTCGACTTCTAGCAACCGACTTCAGTTCCGACAAACAAATCAAAGTCATACGATCCATGTCTTCAGTCAAGTAGTCGTATTCATCCTCCGATGCTTCGAATTCTTCAATTTCCTGAATACTATCACTCGCTTCAATCAGTTTTTTGGCCTCCGATTTAAAGACACGAGACTGAGCAATTGAAACAACGGAAAACAGGGACAGTATGATGGTTAAAAATTGCTTCATTTACCGACATCCATGATTTTTCTACTTACCTCATCTGGTGAAAGCCCTTTAATCGATACACGTTCAACCTTTGGACGAACAAAGCCATCTGATAACACTTCCCACCCCTTAACAATACCTATCTCTACAGCACTAATTAAAAACAAAAGAATGGATTTACGTTTTTTGTAAATAGGAATATCAATAGAAGATGTTGAAACGTAGGCATTATCATCTAAGAAAATACTTCGAACGTCTCTTGGTACTTTCACTTGATTTCCTTCCAAATCAACTCCAGTTGAATCGAATGCGAGATATCCATCAGGAACATTTCGAAAGAAATAATCACAATTCATCATACCGAACTGAGTCAGCCCAAACCGAATGTACTCCTTGCTCGCTTGAGAGCTGTTATATGACGTTAGCGCTGGAGCACTATTCAATAAATATCGACGAACTTTAGCGTACTTCTCTAGTTCTTTTTCTTTGTATGTGTCTATTACTTTTCTCTCCTTATCAGCGTAACGTTGCTCCTTTTGAAATTTGTAAAAATGGCGTTTCTCTTTAGCTTGAACTCTCGAAACTGATCCCGAAAGACTTAGTATTACAGGTATGCGGTAGTTCGAATCTCTATACGAGAAAGTCATACTATAATTATCTTGTTCCAAATTTGGTTCGATCGTCAAATCACGAAGAACACGCGGAGCATATTCGAATTTACGGTCATTGGTCCTTTTCCAATTCCAGTACTTCGCTGTTTTTTTCTGATCCTTTTTTATTGAATTCAACAAATCCAGCATTTCGTCAGATATAAGCGTATCTATCTTCCAAGTTTTCCGTTTCGCTATCCATCGTTGTTCAGGATTCGCAGTAAAAGTGGTTCCCGCTTCTCCCCGAATGCGTTTTAATCGCTTATACCTCCCTCTAGTACTAAATGTTAATTTATACGGGTCGTTTCTACTCTTCTTGTATTTCATGAAGACTCCAACAGGAACAACTTTAAAGCCAGTTACATCCTCCGCAGAGAGCAAATTAATTGAATCCAATATTCTCTTCTTAGACTCCATAAAATCGCTAGGTCGAGGGTCTGGCGCAATGTCCCAGTTATTGTCAGTTTCATCGAAAGTGTAGAAATTCGATGATTCCACCGGTTGAAGATCATTCATTTGTACTTGAATAACGCTCTCAGGATTTGGTTGTAATTCATTCCCATCGGAATCATAAGCGCGAAAATCCATCATTCCCGAAGATGCAAACACTTCTGTCCCTTCTGACGATTCAAAAATCATTGGCGCCCCAGAAAGCGCGTTCAACACTGGATCCATGTACTCTTTAACTTGCACCTCAACTTCTCCAGTGTAAACCTCTCCATTACTCGTTAAAAACGCCTTTTCAGGAATAGCAAATTCACTAGATTCCGTTTTAACAAGGCAAGGTGTGTCTCCAAGTACTTTGATTGTTTGCGTTTCAGGAATTACAATAGGTTGCACTTTGTTCTCCGACATGGCCGCACTTACTCGAATAGGTTCCAAAGTTTGTTCAATCGTGTTCTTTGAACCCATTTGTGCAACTTTAGAGTTCCCGACGTATTCTCCATCACTGATATCTGTTCCTATTGAAGAAATATCAATAGTTGGTTTTATTTTTTTTACTTCCGAAATGTCCTCAAATTCACAATACTCGAAACGCATTTTCTCTACTCCAGTAACTTGGTTAATCATTGCTGGAACTGTCATATTTTTGAATTCCAACACTTGGACTTGGGACAATCTGTTCAATGATGATGTGAATCGTTTGGCATTATCTACACCTATATTTTCGAGCGTAAGTTTTTTTAATTCCTTATTCGCAGAAAGTCGGTATTGTACTTGATCAAGTTCTGCATCTTTTAAAGTCAAATGTTCAACCGACACCGTCCCAAATGTTTTAGGAATACCCGTTTTCATATTCCCAGAAGGCGTTATGATTAACTCACTGAGTGTTGGTTTGAAGTAAAGTGCTGTCGCAAGTTCTCTTAAATCAAGTTTTTCATTTCCTGAAACGTCGAGAAAGTCTAATCCCCATAAATTGACCAGAAAATCAGCAGTAGTTAACATATTGTTGTCAACTTTAAGTGTCTTCAATTTTTTTAGCCGTTCAAGCTCTCTAGGCAAAAAAACGAATGAATTCCCTCCAAGGTCTAAGTACGTTATCTCAGTCAACTTCGATACTTCGGGTGAAAGAATCATCGCACTACAGTTTCTTAATTCAAGCCTTTGAAGTCCTGGCAGTGCCGCTCCCACACCATTCAAATCAACTGTGTTAATTCCAGGATTATTCGATAAGTTCAACTCCTTTAACCTAGGCCAAGAATAGTTTGTAAAATCGATCTCATTCAACAAGTTTTCGCTTAAATCAAGTGATTGTAGGTTGGTCAACTTCTCAAGTCCTTCAGGTAATACCTTAAGGCCCTGAGCACTTAAATCAAGATGAGTGACGTTTTCAGAATCAACTAGAGCATCCTCGAGACTCGTACAATAGGTACAAGCAGTTTGAGAAAAGGAAAAGTAACTTATCGTTAATGCGAATAATAGAATCAGTTTTGTCATATGTGCAGTTTATAGGTAGATGTCTAACCATCAAAGAAGGTAAACATAAACGCAGAAAGAATTTAAATATTCTGTTCCACCTATAATCCGCACAAAAAATGTGCCTAGTTGATTTTAAACTTACAGTACTTAATCACAGAGCCACGAGATGTGAACAATTTCTCGTAGTGTGTTTTGATATGGAAGATCTCACGTATTGTCGGATCAATATTCTCAGGTAATTCACCGTACAAATCCCACGTCAATTCGAGCAACTCATAAGGTTGAGTTTTGATTTCCTCTTCCGTGTATTCAAACAACAAATCACTATCCGTTTTCATGTGCACTAAACCACCTGGTTTTAACAATTTTCGGTAACGCTCAATGAACAAAGGAGAGCTCAATCTCTTGCGCGGTTTTTTAGGTTGAGGATCAGAAAAAGTAAGCCAAATCTCATCTACTTCACCATCAGCAAAATAATCATTGATGAAATCAATACGAGTCCTTAAAAATGCGACATTAGTCATCTCATCATTTAAAGCTTCCTCCGCTCCAACAAACATTCTAGCACCTTTGATATCTACCCCAATAAAATTCTTATCTGAATAATGCTTGGCCAATCCTACGCTGTACTCCCCTTTTCCACATCCCAATTCTAAAACAATCGGATTGTCATTTTTAAAGTACTGTTCGCGCCATTTCCCTTTCATTTCAAAAGGTTGATCAATCGCTGGTTCGAAGAAATTATTGAATTCCTTTACTGCTGCAAATCTTCTAAGTTTATCTTTTCCTGCCATTATAATCGAATACGTAGTGTTACTTCGCCCTCTTTGAAGAGGTATATTCCAGATTCAAAATCTTCAAAATTAAGAATGTACTTTTTTTTGACCTTCCACGAACGAATTCTCTTTCCAGAAGGATCGTATAAAAATGCCACCCCTAGTTCCGGAGTACGAATAACAACCCTGCTGGACTCGTAAGCGATCTCGTACCCATCTGGAATAGAAACATCGTCTATTTCAACAGAAGGGTTCTCCAACAAAAATGTTCGATTTGAAACCACTTGATTCGTGTCCATTCCACCACAGATAATCCAACGATTATTTGACAGCTTTGCTATTCCTCGCAAATCCATAACGCCGTATGGTTCAGAAACCACATCGTTGTATTGATAATCGTGCAAAGAAAAATGCAATACCCGCGTTGAAGGATCAACTCCTCCGCTTCCGTTGTAAGCAATTCCATCATAATTATATGCCGTTGCCGCGCCTCCAATCCAAAAAGCGGTATTCCCTACTGAACTGCAAGCCGATCGATAACCAGCATCACCAGGAGCATCCGTAAGTTGTTCCCAAGTTATATCAGTAGCATCTGTTGGATTGATGTATCCTCGCCTCATATAGGTTCTCGCCACAAAAGAAAACGAACCTGAAACTCCACCGTGATAATACAGTGTATCTCCGATTATCGTTCCTGAGGCTCCAAATGCTTTGAAGAAATTGTTGTTTGGAACATCCGTCCCTTCTTGCCATTGATCCAAGTACGTATCATAAACCTGAACTTCAGGTCGATTGGCCGTATTGCTCCAACCCGTCACAACAAAAATCAAACTGTCTTTGTACACGGCCTGAACATGATCATCAATGGCAACTGGAATTACCGCACCATCGGTTTCATAACTATCCGTTGAAGGATTGTAAATATGTACGCGATCTGATGAGACTTCATTTCCATTTGAGAATACGTGATATCCTCCAAGAATGTAGATCTTCCCATTCACAAACGACGCACCTTTTGCAATCTTTCCAAGTGTATCTGGAAGTGGCGCTATTTCCGACCAACTATCAGTTGCTACCCCATACTTGAATGATCGCTGATGAATTCCAGTGTATTCTTTCGTTGTGTCAATTCCACCAAAAGAGTAAACGAATTCCTCCCCATTTACAATGGCTTCACAAACCGCATTGTTCGCAGTTCGAAAAGGCATCGTATCGAGTTCTGTCCATGTCCAATTGAATTGAGCATTAGAAGAAAAAGAGATCAGAATTGCGACTAGACTAGTTAATTTCCACATAGTATCCAGTGTGTTTTCGAATATTTAGAACCAATCCACCTTCAAAAATGAGGTATTGACCTTTGATTCCCATTAACTTGCCTTGTACGGTGGGGAATTTATCAAATGAAATGCTTTTTACTTTCTCGGGAAACTCAATCACGGGATAGTTCATCTCTATGATTTCATCATTTTCCGAAAAGTAGTCGATGATATCTTGCGGAAGTTGATCTTCCAAAGACCACTTCTCCTCTTCCAAGTCGATTGATTCGTCTACCTCATTTTTGAGCATTCGCTGCCAACTTGTTTTATCGGTGAAGAACTCTTTTAGAGAAACCTCAATTCTTCCCGCTTCATAGCGGTTTGGAACTTCCGCTAAGCGAATCGCAGATGATGCTCCTTGATCAATCCAACGGGTTGGAACCTGCTCTGCTCGTGTCACCCCAACTTTTACCGCACTGGACGCAGCCAAATAAACTACATGAGGTTGATTGTGGTGCTTC
>CAJQOB010000029.1 GCA_905479845.1 uncultured Flavobacteriales bacterium | reverse complement strand
AGAATTCATCTCAAGTATAAATTTGAGTGGTTTGCATCGAACAAATTCTGAATTCGCAAAAAAGAATACACTTCAAGAAATAATCATTGGATCAAACCTCAGATATCAGAATAGAAATTTTCATTTTGGAATTGCCGGTATCTACCTCGGTTATGACAAGAATTTTTCGAAGGACACAACCTCCTATAATCGATTTGATTTTAGGGGGAAAAGCAACTTTAGTTTGAGTGCTGATTATAATTGGATCTATAAAAATTTCAATTTCTTTGGAGAAATTTCGCGAGTTTCATATTCGGGAGGTTTTGCGAATTTACATGGGGTTTTATTTTCTTTGGATCGAAAAGTCTCAATGAGTTTGATTTATAGAAATTATGCGAAAAATTATCAAACATTTTACAATGCTGGTTTTGCAGAAGGGAGTAAAACACAAAACGAAAAAGGACTGTATGCTGGAATGAAAGTGAATTGGACGAGAGTCTTTTCCACTAATGTTTATGTTGACATATTCAAATTCCCAGGATTGAAATTTCAAGTTGACGGTCCATCTATCGGTCATGAATTTATGATTCAGCAGGGTTATCGAGCAAGCCGTAATTTTGAAGTATATGTTCGATTTAGAGAGCAAAACAAACAGAAAAATAGCCGGAATTCGGATGGGACAATCACAGAATTAGAGGATATTCTCCAAAGAAATTATCGATTTAACCTGGGTTATAAGGTATCGGAAAGCGTGAAATTAAAAAGTAGAATAGAGTACGTAACAATAAATAGATTGAGTAAAGAGGATGAAGATGGTATGATTATTACTCAAGACATTATTTTCAAGCCGAAATCCTCACCATTAAGTTTGTCTTTCCGGTATGCACTATTTGATACAGATAGTTATGATACTCGAATTTATACGTATGAGAACAATGCATTATACGTATTTTCAGTTCCTTCTTATTATTATCGCGGAAGTCGTGCATATGCTATGATTCAATATAAATTTTTACATCGATTTGATGTGTGGTTTCGATATGGAGTCAGTATTTTTGCAAATCGATCTTCTTTAGGCTCGGGTGCAGAAGAAATAGAAGGAAATACGAAAACAGATATTACAATACAGTTACGAATTAAGCTATAGATTTAAAAATCAATATCTAAATTAAATGTATTTTTTAAAGAATGTAGATTTGGATTTTTCCTTGCCAAAGCTTTAAATTTATCCTTTCCAGTTTGAAATTTCACTTCTTCATCAGGTTTTTCAGAAAGAATCATTTCTATATTTATTTGATAATTTCTCAACTCTTTTCGGATGTATGAAATCAGGTCAGACAAAATTGGTTTAATGTAGTCTATTTGAATTTGATTGTCTACTTCCATGACATAAAGATGATCAGCTTTTAATTTCGGATCCCTCTTAATCATAGCATTGTAAAAAGTCTCTTTACCTTTATCTTTCATTTGAAATGCAAATCGCTTCCAACGCATAATCAAATCATCATGTTCGTAGTCATTCCTTGGCATATTACTGATGTCTATACCTTCTGAAGATTGAACTTCTTCTTTCTTTTGCATAATTTTATTTATGGAAAGATTAGAAGTGTTTAGTTGTCCAGATGGAGTTTTTAGAACTTTTGGTTCTACTTTTTCAGTAACTTTTTGTGAGGCGTTTCCACTAGGTTTAACCGTGGCTTTTTTTGCTTTCTTTCTTAGACTTTGATCAGGAAAGTCAATTAATTTAACGGGATCCGTCAGTCTTTTTTTTTTTGGAGCTCTACGTTGATAGAGCACAATTGCATTAAAGCCATTTCGACCAAAAGTCGTTGATTTTTGGCAGATCTATAGTCAACGTCGGCTTGACTCAATACACCTAAAGCTCTTAATAAATGACTACTTTCTATATTCTTTGATTGCTCAATATATTGTTCTTGAACAGATTCACTTACTTCTAATAAACTTGCTGTTCTTACATCTTTACAAACTAGTATGTTACGATAATGCTCAGCGAGTCCAACGATAAAATTATGTAGATCAAAACCTTTATCAACTATTTCGTTTAAGAGTAGAAGAGTAGATGGAATATCTTCTTTTTGTCCACGTTCAACTATTTTGAAATAATAATCATAATCCAGGATGTTCAAGTTTTCAATAACACCATCGAAGGTGATTGAATTTCCAGAAAACGTTACAATTTGGTCAAAGATTGACAAAGCATCTCTTAAAGCTCCATCTGCTTTTTGAGCAATCATATGCAGGGCTTTATCTTCAGCTGTTAAACCTTCTTTTTCTGCAATGAATTTTAAGTGATTAGCAATATCAGAAACCTTAATTCTATTAAAATCAAAAATTTGGCAACGTGATAAAATTGTTGGAATAATTTTGTGTTTCTCCGTGGTTGCTAAAATGAAAATAGCATGTTTTGGTGGCTCCTCAAGTGTTTTCAAAAAAGCATTAAAAGCTGAAGTTGAAAGCATGTGTACCTCATCAATAATATAAACTTTATAATCTCCTAATTGGGGAGCTACACGAACTTGACCAATTAAATTTCGAATATCATCGACTGAGTTGTTGGATGCCGCATCTAACTCAAATACGTTAAGAGATGCTCCAGTGTTAAATGATTCACAAGAATCACAATTGTCGCAAGCTTCAATTTTATCTGTTTTATTAAAACAATTAATTGTTTTGGCTAATATTCTTGCGGTACTTGTTTTACCAACTCCGCGTGAGCCACAGAAAAGAAAA
>CAJQOB010000028.1 GCA_905479845.1 uncultured Flavobacteriales bacterium | reverse complement strand
CAAAGAATAAGTGCCGGTTAATTGGAATCTCGGTTGCGCTGGGTTGATAAGTGGCCCAAGATTGTTGAAGATCGTTCTAACTCCCAAGTTTCTTCTGATTGGAGCGACTTTTTTCATGGCAGGATGGAAGAGTGGAGCGTGTAGAAAACAAATGTTTCGTTCATCGAGCTGACGTTGCAATTCGCCTTGATTACTCGTAAACGTCACTCCCAATTCCTCCAATACATTTGACGATCCACACAAGGAACTCACTCCGTAATTTCCGTGTTTGATTACTTTTTTTCCCATTGAGGCCAAAACAAAGGCCGTTGTTGTGGAGATATTGAAGGTGTTTTTTCCATCCCCACCAGTTCCGCACAGATCAATGGCTTGCTCACTATCCAGATCAATGCGGTGCGAAAGTTCCAATAAGGCGGATCTAAAGCCTTTCATCTCGTTGAGTTGTGCACCTCTCATTTGGATGGTCATGAGCATTCCACTTATTGTTTCAGGAGTAAACTTCTCCTCTTCAATTGCAAAGATGAATGATCGCGCTTCCTCGAAGGTGAGGTGCTCGTGTCGTAATAATTTCTCTAATAAAGTGTTCATTTTGTTGCGTTTAACCAGTTGGAAATAATTGTCCTTCCCTTTGGTGTCAATATCGATTCTGGATGAAATTGAACCCCGTAAAGAGGGAAGACCGAATGCTCAATTGCCATGATCTGACCTGTTTTGAGCTTTGCGGTAGATTGAACGGACTGGGGGAGGTCTTCGACATGCCAACTGTGATACCGACCAACATCAATGTTAGGTTCCAGCGAATGAAATAATGCGCTGTTGGAGTCTACCTCGATAGAAGATTGTTTGCCATGTATCGCCTTCATTGATTGGGAGATTTTTCCTCCGAAATGCTGAGCAATTGCTTGATGGCCTAGGCACACTCCAAGCATTTTTTTCGATTGAGCAAATCGCGCAATAACTTCCAATAGCTGTCCAGCTTCGCTTGGAATTCCTGGTCCTGGAGAAAGTAGTATTCCATCTGATTCTTCGATAAGTGAATAATCGACAGCGTCATTTCGTTGCACATTTACGTCGCAGTCCAACTCTTCCAAATAGCGAACAAGATTGAATACGAAGGAATCGTAATTGTCGATAACGGTTATTCTTTGCATAGCTCCACATTGTTAGGTTGACATGATTTTACTGCACGATTAATTGCAGTTCTGAGAGCTCGAAGCTTGTGATGGACCTCTTGGGTTTCACTCTCTGGAATTGAATCGAGAACAACTCCCGCACCCGCTCTGTAGTGCAATACGTTATTTCTGCTGAGGATACTTCGAATCACAATAGCTGTATTCAAATCTCCGTTTGCTCCAATCAACCCAATTGCACCACCATAAAAATTTCGGTTGTCGGTCTCATACTTTTGGATTAATTCGAGGGCTTTTGGTTTTGGAGTTCCTGAAAGTGTGCCCGCTGGAAAGGAATGGCAAAACGCTTCAAAGGCATTGTCTGTTTTCAATTGTCCTGTGACCCTAGAAACTAGATGTGTCACATGACTGAAATGCTGTACTTCTTTGTATTTCTCAACCTTCACCTTGGTGCAATCACGACTCAAATCGTTTCGTGCTAAGTCGACGAGCATGGTGTGCTCTGCATTTTCTTTTTCATCCTGCAGCAGGAATTCTAGTTTGTCGGAATCAACTTCTGGATCACCTGTGAGGGGAACTGTTCCGGCAATTGGGTGAATTTCAGCTTTACCTGCTGTAACCAACAATTGGGCTTCAGGGGAGGAACCAAATAAGCGGTATTCTTCGAAATCAAAGAAGAACAGGTAGGGTGAAGGGTTTAATCTTCGCAACTGACGATACACCTGGAATTCATCTCCGAAAAATGCCTGTTGAAATTCATTTGAAAGGACAAGTTGAAATACGTCACCTCGCTCACAATGGCGAATTCCTTGTTTGACTAACTCTGCAAATTCTGGATCACTAAAGCTTGAATTTTCCTCACCAATTGTTTCAAAAGGTAGCTCCATGATGCTGTTCTTTTGGAACAATTCGTAAATCTGAGAGGGCACTTCAATCTCAGAAAGATCATTTTCCAGCAGATAACCATCAGAAGTAAAGTGATCGATTACAATCACGTGTTTAAAAATGAAAAGATGTAAATCGGGTAAATCCGACTCATTGGAAGATTTCTCTATATGAGTTTCATCTTTTAAGTTGAATTCGAAGCCCATTCTACCGAAAAAGCCATTGAATTTCTTCTCACTGAACTCGTATTCATCCAAAATTGATTGAATTTGTTTTGCTAGAGAGAGATTTGAATTCAATTGAATTTCCTCGATGGTGGAGCTGGTCGAAATTCGCAGTTTGTCGTCCTTAAGAACAAATTCCACAATAGGATCGCACGCGATAAATGACTTGCTGTTTTGCCTTGAATGATAGTCGTTACTTTCGAGCAAACACGTTTTGCGATGATGGTGCCGAAGCGATAAATAAAGTTCTACTGGAGTATAGACGTCGGCAGAGAACTGACTAAGGTTTGAATAAATAAACATGAAATAAATTTGAAAATGATGTAAAAAAAAAGCGGCTCGTTGGAAAACGAACCGCTCATGAAATATGGTAAACTACAAACTAGCGCCACTCACACCAACGATTCGTTGAGTGCCACCACCAATTTGTATTTTGTGTCATTTTGTACATCTCTGCAAATATCACGATTAATTTTTCAGAAAAACAACGGAATATTCAAATATTTTTTTTCCCTTTGTAAAACCAATGAGAAATAATACGACATATACTTGGCTTTGGAACGACATTGAATAATGCGCGTTTGGACCAACTATTGTTTTAACATAACTATAAATCCCGGCGCGAAACGTCGGGATTTTTTTATTGAAAAATGGGTACATTTACTAAGATGAATTATGAAGTTAGCAGAGAAGATAAGTAGAGGAGATCGACCGTTTGTTGTCGCTGGTCCATGCAGTGCCGAGAGTGAACAACAAGTGATGAAAATTTGCAAAGAAGTTGCTCAAAACTCTTCTGTCAAATTACTTCGCGCGGGTATTTGGAAACCGCGTACACGACCAAATAGTTTCGAAGGTCTTGGAGAAATTGCACTTCCTTGGTTGGTGAATGCTGGCAAGGAAACAGGTCTTCCAACAACGACTGAAGTGGCAAACAAAAAGCACGTTGAAGCAGCGCTCAAAGCTGGAGTCGATGTACTTTGGATTGGAGCGCGAACAACTGTTAATCCCTTTGCGGTACAAGAAATTGCGGATGCAGTTCAAGGAGTTGATATTCCTGTAATGATCAAAAATCCAGTCAACCCCGATTTACAATTGTGGTTGGGAGCTTTTGAGCGTTTTGAGAAAGTTGGGATTACTGATTTGACGGCGGTTCATCGTGGTTTTTCAGTATACAAGCACAAGAAATATAGAAATGTTCCTAACTGGCAAATTCCAATTGCCTTGAAGGAACAACGACCAGATTTACCAATTATTTGCGATCCAAGTCACATTACTGGCCGCCGCGATTTACTCTTGGAAGTAAGTCAGAAAGCCATGGATTTGAACTTCGAAGGCTTGATGATTGAAACACATCCTAATCCTGACGAAGCGTGGTCTGATGCTGCACAACAAGTTACTTCTGAAGGATTGAACAGCATTCTTTCCCAACTCGTTTTACGTTCCGTGGAAGTATCCAAGGATGTGGAGGGAAGTATGGAAGAACTTCGTGCGAAGATTTCCATTTTGGATGATCGATTGTTCGAAATTTTAGGTGCTCGAATGGAACTAAGTGAAGATGTTGGGCAGTTGAAACGGGAAAATAACATTACGATTTTACAACAGGAGCATTGGCAAAAAGTCATTGCTTCTCGCATTGAACATCGCGGAGAATTTAGGCTGACGCAGCAGTTTGTGCGTCAAATGATGGATGCCATTCACCAAGAATCAATTCGTCATCAAACGAAGGTGATGAACACTGAAAAGAACAAGACATGAAAGAAGTAATTTCTTCTTGTAGGTTGAAAGGTACCATAGCTGTTCCATCATCTAAAAGTGATGGGCAACGGGCAATTTTGGCTGCGGGTTTGTGTAAAGGAATTACAAAGTTGAATCGTATTGGAGATAGTGATGACGAGCAGGCAATGCTCCGAAACATTGAACAGCTTGGTGCTACTATTCGAGTTGTTTCCCTTGATTGCACTGAGGTTCATGGTATTCAGGAATTTCCAAAACGTACTGAGTTGAATGCAGGAGAAAGCGGACTTGGCATGCGCCTGATTACTGGAGTTTGTGCAGGGCAAGATGGAGAATTTTCTATCACTGGTGAAGGTTCGCTCCTTCAACGTCCACAATTATTTTTCGAAGAGCATTTAACGCAAATGGGCGTTCGTATTGATTCAAATGAAGGATTTTTGCCCATAACCGTTCATGGGAAAATGATTGGTGGGAAAGTCGAAATTGATGGCAGCACTTCTTCTCAATTTTTGTCTGGAATGCTGATGTCTTTACCTCTAATCGAGGAAGATTCAACATTGATCGTGCGCAAATTGAAGAGCATTCCATACGTGCAAATGACACTGAACACACTGGCATCTTTCGGGATAAAGGTAGAACATGAAAATTTCGAGCGCTTTTTCATCAAAGGAAATCAATCCTACAACTGTGACGAATACGTAATTGAAAGCGATTGGAGCTCCGCGAGTTATTGGTTGGTTGCCTCAGCGTTGGGACATGAAGTATCCATTTCTGGATTAAATTTGGGAAGTGCTCAGGCAGATAAAGCTTTACTGGATATGTTGAAGATGGCGAATTGCTCTGTCAACATTGAAGACGATTTAATCTCAATCGACGGCTCAGACAGAACTCCATTTGTGGTGGATGCGACGCATTGCCCGGATTTGTTCCCCGCACTAGTTGCCTTGGCGGCTTTCTGCGATGGAGTTTCAAGGATTTCAGGAGTACATCGACTTAAGAATAAAGAGAGCGACCGTGGAGTTGTTTTGCAGGAGGAGTTCGGGAAGCTAGGATTGAAAATCGAGCTGGAAGGAGATATAATGCTGATCCATGGAGGAACGAAATTAGGAGCAGCAAATGTTGACTCGCACAATGATCACCGAATTGCGATGTGCCTCGCGATTGCTGCAACGAAATTAGAAGGGGAAATGACGATTTCAGGATCTGAAACCGTGTCGAAAAGTTACCCTGGGTTTTGGAAGGATTTCGACGGTTTATCTTGAATTATTATACAATTATCTAATTATCAGATGCTTAATTGTTAATAGATTCTGTTTAGATTAATTTGTATCAAACTAAAAACGAATACAAATGACAAAAAAACTAACAGCAGAATTTTTGGGAACAATGTGGCTTGTTCTTGGAGGATGTGGAAGTGCGGTTCTCGCAGGTTCAGGAATCGGGGTGCTCGGCATCTCCCTTATCGAATGATTGGTGCATATGCGAACAACATGGGGCATTACTAGTATTTCATTTTCGTCGAAGATAAATTGTTAAGGAATAATCCTATCCGCTCTCTTGTGTCTTTTCAAAGAAAAGCCCGTGTCGTTGTGATGAAGATTTAAAACTCCTCAGTCACAAATTCCCAATCCTTGACAGCTTCAAATCGCTCTCTTGCTTCTTTATTCGAAGGATGCTGTAATAAGGATTCAACGGACACAGTTGGGACTTCATCAACCAATAAATCTTCTCGGATGTAAATGAAGTTGAATCCCAAATCATTTGCCCCAACCAAGCGATAACCTTTGTGCTGTGCCAATTTCGTCATTGCGACAGGAGACGCACCGTGGTATGTTGGGTGTTTACCAGGATAGAAATAATCTGGATCGTAAGGAACAATAATATCATTCATTCCAAACTCATTATGCGTTTCAATAATGACAACAAGTGGTTGAACAACATCGATCGCCTTCCATACCCAATAATCGTTTCCATCGATATCAATAGAAAGTAAACCGATCTCGCCTTCAAACCCAGCATCTTTGATCAAGTCGTTGATGTTCTCAGCGGTAATCATCGCTTGTTTGAAAATAACTGGCGATTTGTGCGTGTTTTTGTGTCGTTCGAAAAAGTACTCACCACGCTCAATTGCCTGTGCGTTTCCATCCAAGAACAAACCTCCAAAACGATGGTGATAATGCAAATTCGCTGAATTGCTATTGATTCCATCATCCGATCCGAACTCAATAAAGGTTCGATTTGGCATATCGAGCAGTGCGAATAAAAACAGCAACATCCCGTCTTCCTCGAACTGAGAAAAAACCTTCAGACCAGTATCTTGGATAGAGCAAAGAGCCTTCTCTTTTTGCAAGTCTTGATAATGCAGGTACAAACGTTGTTGACCCAAATTCACCCTTAGGTGCATTTTGCCGCGAACCTTGTAGTATTTCAGATATTTCTTGAGGTAGTGTTTGAGCATCTTACTCGACAATCAAAATGTAATTCGTCTTCTTACCTTTACTTAAGAGAGCGAATTTGTCATTAATCAGCGATTCATCCGAAATTACGAAGTCATCTTTTACTTTCGTTTTGTTCACAGAAATCGCATTTCCTTTTAACTCTCGTCTTGCTTCACCGTTAGATTTAAGGAAATTTGTTTTAGCCCCAAGAGCGTCAATTATTCCCATTCCAACAATTTCTTCTTTTGGAAGAATTGCACTGGGAAGTTCTTTGGATAAGGTCATGATTGCGTCATCAGATAGTTTTTCCAAATCTTCAATGGATACTTTCTCAAATACAATTTTAGTCACGGCAAGAGCAGCTTCTAAGGCTTCTTCTCCATGAACACGTCTTGTGATATCAGCAGCTAACTCTCGCTGTAAAAGTCTCTTGTATTCTGCTTCTTTATGTTCCGAAATGATCCCGTCGATTTCTTCCTTCTCTTTCAGCGTGAAAATCTTGATGTATTTTTCAGCATCTTCATCGGAAGCATTGAACCAGAACTGGTAAAATTCGTAAGGAGATGTTCGCTCAGCATCCAGCCAAACATTTCCACCTTCAGTTTTCCCGAACTTCGTTCCATCCGCTTTTTTAATCAAAGGAGTTGTTACAGCGTATGCTTGACCACCACCTTTTCGACGGATCAATTCTGTTCCTGTAACGATGTTTCCCCACTGATCAGAACCACCCATCTGAACGATGCAGTTGTTGTGTTTGTTCAAATGGTAGAAATCGTATCCTTGAACCAATTGGTAAGAGAACTCAGTAAACGACAACCCTGTTTCGAGGCGCGATTTCACAGAATCCTTCGCCATCATGTAGTTTACAGTGATGTGTTTACCGGTGTCACGAATGAATTCTAAGAAGTTCATGTCCTTGAACCAATCGTAATTATTCACCATTTCAGCAGCATTTTCCCCTTCAAAACTGAGGAAGCTTTCCAATTGCTTGCGAACACCCGCTACATTCTTGTTCAATGTATCGGCATCCAACAGGTTTCGTTCTTGAGATTTCCCAGAAGGATCTCCAACCATTCCTGTCGCTCCTCCAACTAATGCATACGGTTTGTGACCAGCGCGTTGGAAATGCACCAAAATCATGATTTGTACTAGGCTACCCACGTGCAATGAATCTGCTGTTGGATCGAATCCAATATATCCAGAAGAAACTTGCTTGTTCAGTGCTTCTTCCGTCCCCGGCATCATGTCGTGGATCATTCCTCTCCATTGGAGTTCTTCAATAAAATTCTTTGGCATTTTTACCTGAGTTAGCTTTCAAATTTAAGTTCAGAATTTCATTTAAGTTTGAATTGTAAGGCGATTTCACAAGAGATAGTAATCTATCGCGCGTGGAATCAACGTCGTAATTCAATCCTAAAATGGAATAACGTTCTTTCTCGCCTGCAAAAATGCGATTTTTTCGTCAAACCTTTTCGAAATAAGGTTTTATTCCTTAATCGGCTTTCCTATAACTCACAATTTTTCAGGTGATCTGAATCAAATTTGAAAGCTAACTCAGGTAATTATAATTATTTACCGCTGGTCAGCGATTTAAATACTTCTAATGATTTTTCTTCTTTTCTCAAGGTCAACACAAGTAGGTTGTTAGATTGAGCGAATTGCGCGATGATCTTTCTTAAATCAACATCTTGATTTGATTCAAGTAGCCACCCAGCTTCAAATTTTTCGACTTTGCTAACAGCATCAATTTTCTTTAATTGATTCTTGCTTACACTTCCTTCGAACTCAACATAAACCGTTTGTTGTCCTTCCATTTGAAGCTCAGACGCTTTATCATCTGCAACAATTTCGCCACGGTTAATGATCACAACTCGATCACAAATGGCTTCAACTTCTTGCATGATGTGCGTTGAAAGCATTACTGTTTTTTCCTTTCCAATCTCTTTGATCAAGTTTCTAATTTCAACCAATTGATTTGGATCGAGTCCAGATGTTGGCTCATCTAAAATCAACACTTCAGGATCATGAATGATTGCTTGCGCTAATCCAACACGTTGGCGATATCCTTTAGAAAGTGCACCAATTTTCTTGTTTTGTTCAACTTCCAACCCAACTGATTTGATCATCTCTGCAACACGTTCTTTGAGGTTTTTAACCTTGTAAATCTTTCCTACAAAAGTCAAATACTCCTTCACGTACATGTCCAGATACAAAGGATTGTTTTCTGGAAGGTACCCAATCATTTTTCGTGTCTCGAGGTTATCCATCGAAACAGTTTGTCCACATACTTTCACATCTCCTGATGAAGAAGAAATGTAGCCCGTGATGACTTTCATTGTAGTTGATTTCCCTGCACCGTTTGGCCCTAAGAATCCTACAATTTCTCCGCTCTTTACATTGAACGAAATATCCTTCACAGCGGCTTGTTCGCCGTAGTATTTAAATAGATTTTTTACCTCTATGGACATGCTTTAAGATTTGAGGAAACGAATTTAATCAATATTTAGCTGTTGACTGCTTGAAGTGTAAGTATTATGGAGATTATTGAGTGAACGGATGAAATAATGGTCTGATCTTCAAGGATTCTCGATTATTGTTCTTAGATTTAATTCAACTATTTATTCACTGCTCTGCTAGAACATGGCATGATTTAAGGTAAACTGATTCCAAAAAAATGCGTGTTATGCTCCCATCAATTTACATTCTATTTTCGGCTTTCGTGGTACTCGTAGTGCTATTGGCTTATCGAATTGCTCTACAGAAAATGGCAATACCTGCGAAGGATAGGTCTAAGAGGTTTTTAATGGCATCAGGCGTTGTATTTGCTTGGATTGCTTATTTAACGGTTCTTTCGTTGACAGATATTTTAAAGGACCTGAGTTTACCTCCGAAATTCCCATTGTTGGTCTTCCTGCCTTTGGTCGTCGGTTTCATTATTTTTTATCGAAGGTCAAGAAATAGTGAAGTAATCAAAAAAATCCCGAATGTTTGGCCTGTTTATTTTCAATCATTTAGAATTGTTGTTGAGTTGATTTTACTCTATACGTATTATGCCAACATCATTCCAGAAAGTGCGACATTCGAAGGTTTGAATTTTGACATTCTCATGGGGATTTCAGCTCCATTTGTTGCATACTTGGTAGTTCGGAAAAATGGTTCACGTCTTATACAGTATGTTTGGAATATTCTTGGGATTTTCATGGTGCTTTTCGTCGGTTACATCATCGCAACATCAATGTACAATCCTCAAGTGTGGGGTAGCAATGAACCGCTAGTGAGTTTAGAGTTTATTGAGATGCCTTATTTGCTTTTGGCTGGTTTCCTTGCTCCAATAGCTATTTTCATGCACGTAGTATCTCTAGCACAATTGCGCAAGTAATCAAATAAGCTGATTATCTTTGGGGCATGGCTTTGAAAGGCAAAGTATTAAAATCTACAGGTAAATGGTACATCGTTGAATTGGAAGACGGTGAAATCGTAAATTGTCGTATTCGCGGAAAACTTCGCTTGGACGGATTGCGAACGACAAATCCTATTTCCGTTGGAGATGTTGTTTCTGTCGGAGATGAAGTAGACGGAGAAGGAAATCGTGTCATTACTGATTTTGATAAACGACGAAACTACATCGTTCGTAAATCCACGAACCTGTCGAAGCAAATGCAGATCCTTGCAGCGAACATCGATCGAGCGTATTTGATCGTGACGCTGAAATCTCCAGAAACGCACTTAGCATTCATTGATCGCTTTTTGGTTTCTGCCGAGTCCTTTCGAATTCCTGTGACTTTACTGTTTAACAAAACGGATTTGTATTCAGAAGATGATCAGGAATATGCAGATGCACTCTGTTTTATGTATGGAGGTATTGGATATCCATGTGTGCAAATTTGTGCAAAGAGCGAAGAGAACATTGACTTTCTTCGAGATGAGGTAAAAGGAAATCAAGTGATGATTTCAGGGCACTCGGGAGTAGGGAAAAGCACTTTGATTAATGCCATAGATTCTAATTTGGATATTCGAACAGGTGAGATTTCAAAATCACATCAACAAGGACAGCACACAACAACCTTCGCTGAAATGCACAAAGTGGCAACTGGCGGATACATTGTTGACACTCCGGGAATTCGAGCATTCGGAATTACGGAATTAGAGAAAAACGTGATGTCGCATTATTTCCCAGAAATGAGGGAGAGAATGAGTGAGTGTAAATTCAACAACTGTCAACACATCAACGAACCGAAATGTGCTATCAAGGATGCCGTGGAATCTGGAGAGATTGACGAGAGTCGGTATGCGACATACATGCAGTTGATGGAAGAAGATCAAAACGAAACATATCGAAAAAATATATTTGGATGAGAGTATTGATTCAACGTGCGAGCGAGGCATCAGTGAAAATTGATGGTGAAATCCATGGGGAGATCAATCGTGGATTGGTGGTTCTTGTGGGGATTGAATCAGAGGATACGCAAGACGACATCAATTGGTTAGTTCGAAAGCTCATTGCTCTGAGAATCTTTAACGATGAAGACGGAAAAATGAACGATTCCATTGCGGACGTGAATGGTGAGTTTTTAGTGATTAGTCAGTTCACTTTGCACGCTTCAACGAAGAAAGGAAATCGACCTAGTTATATTAAATCTGCCCGATCGGAAGTTGCAATTCCTTTGTACGAGGAATTTATTCGAATTTTGCGAAAAGAGTCTGACTTGAAAGTGTCAACGGGTGAGTTTGGTGCTGACATGAAAGTTCAATTAATCAATGACGGTCCTGTTACCATCTGGATCGACTCTAAGAATAGAGAATAATTAAACGAAACTATTATCAAATGAAAATACTACTATCGATATTCACACTGCTTTGTTTTAGTTCTTATGGACAGCAAATGAATACAGACCGCCCCGCTTATAGCATGAGCGCACAAACCGTTCGTAAAGGAGTTTTTCAAATTGAGGCTGGACTGCAATTGAACAATGCTGCAGATGGTCACCCGACCGTTAGTTTCCTCCAAGCGCCAACGGCACAATTTAGGATTGGTCTTTCAGATTTTATCGAATTGCGTATTCAGAATGGGATAAATTTTCGTCGTGGCATCTTTAAGAGTAGATTAAAAGCCTCAATGGACAATTTTGAAATGGGACTGAAGTTTGGTTTGTTGCGCCGCAACAGAGCAAATGTGTCCATGGTGTTTCAGGGAATAATTCCAACGGCTAGTGGAGAGTTACACACCTTAGAGGCAGGAGGTAGATTCATTGTTGCTGTTGACCATAGTATAAAAAAAAACGGTCGAATTGGATATAATTTTGGAAGTAAATTGAGTTCGGTTGACCAAAACGATCCCACTTTTCAAGCATACTATTCAGTATTCTATGAACATAAAATGAATTCAAATTTGTCAATTTTTGCGGAAGCCTTTCATCTATTCCCAAACCTAGAAGAATTTGATACGGATGTAATGGAATTGAATACGGATTTTGGATTGACATATGCCCTGACAAGTAATGTCCAATTGGATTACTCATTCGGTTTTGGGTTATTACATCAAATGAACTTTCACTCCGTTGGTGTTTCGTACCGTTTCAAACCTAGTCCCAAACCAAGAGTACACTAATGGAAATCAAAGAAGCTCAAAAAATAGTCGATGATTGGATCAAAGAATTTGGAGTGCGTTACTTCGATGAATTGACCAACACCGCCATGCTTATGGAAGAAGTGGGTGAGGTGGCAAGAATCATGGCGCGTCGTTATGGAGAACAGAGTGAGAAGGAGAGCGACAAAAACAAGGATTTGGGCGATGAAATGGCTGATGTGATGTTTGTATTGATTTGTCTGGCGAATCAAACGGGTATTGACTTGGAAGAAGCTCTTCGAAAGAACTTGGATAAGAAAACGAAGCGGGATTCAACGCGTCACAAAGACAATCCGAAATTAGGTTAATATGAAGTGGATCTACCTCCTTATCGTTTCATTAACGGCTCTGTCGTGTTCTGAAAGTATTGAATCTGTCAATTCCAACACAAATTCGAAGGAGGAAAACGTAGAAATCTCCAGTACGTCACTTGTGATTCTTGGAACAACTCAAGACGCAGGGTATCCTCAAATTGCATGCACGAAAGATTGTTGCAAAGATGTATTTGGGCGTCCAGAACTTCACGGAATGGTGGCTTCCCTTGGTTTGATTGATGTTTCAACGAATAAAACCTATTTATTCGACGCCACTCCAGATATTGTGGAGCAAATGAAGTCACTCACTTCTTTTGAAACGAAGAGCAATAATGAGTTTGTTGATGGGATATTTCTCACGCACGCGCACATTGGACATTATACTGGATTAATGTATTTAGGGAAGGAAGCTACCGATGCTGATAGCGTTCCTGTATTCGCCATGCCTCGGATGAAGACCTTTTTGACAAATAGTGGACCATGGAGTCAACTTGTTTCTCGTGGGAATATTCGTCTGGAAGAAATGGAGGATGAAGAAGTAATCCAATTATCGGAAGAATTGGAAGTTACACCGTTTTTAGTTCCACATCGCGATGAGTTTTCGGAAACGGTCGGTTATATGATAAAAGGTCCACGCAAAACTGCGATGTTCATTCCCGATATTGATAAATGGCATAAATGGGACAAGGATATTGTCGAGGAGATCAAAAATGTTGATTACGCCTTTTTGGATGCTACTTTTTTCAGTGGGGAAGAAATTAACAATCGCGATATTTCTCAGATCCCGTATCCTTTCATTGTTGAAAGTTTTGAGACCTTCAAAAAAATGAGCAAAGAAGACAAGGAAAAGATTGTATTCATTCATTTCAACCATACAAATCCAGTGCTAAATCCCGATAGTGCAGAGGCAAATCAGGTATTGGAAAATGGTTTTCGAATCGGAAGAAGAAACCAGGTTTTTGAGTTATAGTGATTTCAGCTTCTCCACAACAACCTTATCAATCCGAAAAGTCATCATTTCAGTACTTAGCTCATCTATTGAAACCCAACGAAAGTTCTCCCCCTCTTCTGTAACAGGAACGGTATGATTTGTCGTTGATATAACACTCGAATAATCACTCACTCCAAAGTAAAAACTAATCAACTGATCACTTTTTCGAAAGGCAGATTCTTGATAGAAATCATTGACGTAAAATAGCTCACCGATTGTTGCATTAATGTCTAACTCTTCTTTGAGTTCTCGCTTGAGGCATTCAGTTAAACCTTCACCAGCTTCAAGTCCTCCTCCTGGAAATTTCGTAAATGAATGACCATTTCTGCATTCATCCGAAATCAAGATTTCACCTTCAGAATTCTTTACAATTCCATAGACGCGAAGGTTGAAGCGTTTTTCCGTGCTCACTTCGCTAAAATTGAAGCGATGTCTGGCTTGAAGTATAAATCAGACTTTAGGATTTTTCCATCCTCACGGTAAATCGCGTTTCCATCGTTGTCCAATTTACTCATGTTTGAGCGTTGAATTTCTTCGAAAACTTCCGCGATTTTGTGTTGCATTCCGTGCTTAAGAATTGTTCCGCACAAGATGTATAATTGATCTCCAAGTGCATCAGCAACTTCAATTAAATCACCGTTCTTTGCAGCTTCCAAATATTCGTCATTCTCCTCTTGCATCAATCGGTGACGGAGTTCCATGTCTCCAACTGAAATTTCTGTTGTTGGCTCGTAATTGTTAGAAATCCCAAAAGAATCGTGGAATTTTTCTACTGCTGAAATCGTGTCTTTAAGTGTCATCTGATGTTGTTTTAACGGTTTCAAAAATAGTAGGAATTTGGGAAGATTGTGACAATAACATTTCATTCTTTATCAACAATAAATACTCTCATTTTTCTGGAAGAACACTAAAGACTATCGAGGGAATAATTATTCCGTTACTTTTTCCACAGAGAGCATTCTCTCAGCATGAGACCCTTGTATTTCTTTCTCCTTTTTGTTCTTTTTAGCTGTGTCAATGCTCAAGAACAACAGCACAAAAAACTTACGGTAACAGTTTCTTCAGTGCAAGATTCAAGTTTTGTTATTCCTCAAGAGTTTCGTGCTAACCGATTTGATTATCCCGTGGGTAAACCAGATGCTAAAGAGTATTTCAACGCTCAAAAGTTCGGTAAGAATGCGCACCTGGGAGATGATTGGAACGGTTTGGGAGGCGGTGATTCTGATTTAGGCGACCCGATTTATGCCATTGCAAGTGGATATGTTACCTACGCAATCGACCACAACGATTCTTGGGGGAATGTAATTCGAATCACACATTATTTACCAGATAGCAGTCAAGTTGAATCCTTGTATGCACATTGTAATGAAATGTTAGTAACGGCAAATCAATGGGTGTCCGTTGGGGATCAAATTGGGACTATCGGAAATGCACATGGAAACTACAAAGCTCACTTACATTTGGAATTGCGTAATGAAGTTGGTCTCCCTGTGGGAGGTGGATACAGCAGAGATACGAGAGGTTACGTTGATCCAACTCAGTTCATTGAAGCGCATAGGGTGATTTCTGAAACAAATTAATTGCTTGTGCATACGTCAAAAAGGGCAATCTTGACGAATCAAAATTGCCCCCTGAAACCAGGTTTTTCAACCCGAAAGGATCTTGCTACAGGCCTTGCAAATACTCGTTCTATTTTCGAACCAACTCAAACTACGGATAACTTCTTTCTCTTCTAAAATTCCGAATCCTCATAACCAATGGGTTATTGCGGTGTCAAAATTTTGTCAAGCGTCGAATTTGTCTCATATTTTGAGTTCTGCAAAGCTCTTTTCTCTATCTACGCTCGATCTCTCTCCCCAAAAACGTTGTGACCACTCGGAAACCTACAGTTGGTTCTGGTCTCTTAAATTCTTTTATGCTTTGATTTCTGATGTCAAAACCAGGTGAGTACCAATCGCCACCTACAGCGAAATCACCATCAGCGATCATTTCAGAAACGTTCCCATTCATGTTATACAATCCATAATCATTTGGGAGGTACGATTTTGTTGGTGCGGTAATGTCGGTGTGATCAAAAGAAGATGAATAACTGGTTCTAATTACTTCCATTTCTCCCGTTTCAGGGTTTCGACTGATGTTCTCGCTCCCCATCCTAAGGAAATTCGCTAACATACACCCTTTGTCATTTCTCAGATATGGTCCACCCCAGCTGTACGTCGCTCCTAGTAAATTACCGCTTGCTGCTCGAATCCATTCTGAACGGAGTGGAAGTCTGAATTTTAATTTCATCTCACCATTTGAAAGACTATCGTATTTCTGAGTTAACCAATCACAAAATAATTCCGCACCGGCCTTGGAAACATTAACAACAGGGTAGTTGTCGTAAGCAGGATGTTTGTGATAATAGTTTTGCATGGGTTCCAAGTAGATGAGATTATTATCGCGAGTCCAACCAGTAGAATCAACTTTGGCGATGTTGTATTTCTCCAATTCCCCCTTTCGCAAAAGGTCATCTAAAAATTCTTGATACTGAAAGTTGGTGATTTCTGATGAAGACATGTAAAATGACTGCACCGAAGTAGTGTCACCTTCAACTACACTGTTCCCACTTGGAATGAACTCGCAAAAACCTTCCAGTGTTTTCTTAGCAAGCTTGATGCCTGTCTTTTTACTGGTTGAGAAACTTGCAAGGATTAATCCTGTCAAAAGGATTACAAATAGTTGACTTCTTTTCATTATAAATAGCTTGGTTTTGGGAACATAACGAATCCTCGAGAAATGGTTACGTTTAATAAAAATGCACCTTCAAGAATGAACGAAATCCTTACTTTAGATTTATAGAAAGCGATATGCGTATTTTCATCATTCTTGCCATCATGTTCACTGTTGCATCCTGTTCAGATTCTTCTGTAAACATTGAGCGTGGAATTTATTTTTGGGAGAACGATACTTACAATCTGACAGCAGACAATGTTGAAGCATTAGATTCATTAAAGATCGAGAAGCTCTACGTAAAGATTTTTGAAGTGGATAGAGTGGATGGCGAGAACAAACCAATTGCGAAGTCATCATTAAATCTAGAATCTGGGACCTTGAAAAACCGAGAGTTAATTCCCTGTGTCTTTGTTCTGAATAAGGTGTTTATTCAGTCATCACGAGAAGAGTTGGACGAATTGGCAAACAATCTTGTGCGACTTACGATCAAGTTTTTGGATGAGAAGCTGTCTGAGGACAATACCATTCCTTTCCCTGAAATTCAGATTGATTGTGATTGGTCAGAGAAGTCAAAGGGGAACTACTTCTATTTTTTAAGGAAGGTGAAAAAGTTAACGGGGAAGAAGGTAAGTTGTACACTTCGTTTGTACCCGTATAAATTTCACGAGAAAATGGGTGTCCCACCAGTGGACCGCGCAACTTTGATGTGCTACAATTTGCTGAATCCAATAAAAAATCCGCGTAAGAATTCAATCCTCGATATTGATGAAATGTCAAAGTACCTTGACACTGAAATCAATTATCCTGTTCCCTTGGATGTTGCACTTCCAGTGTATTCTTGGATGCAGTGTTATGATCGCGATCGTTTCAAAGGTGTTATTCATGGACCTATCGAGCAGTATTCTGAGCTCATGATACATGATCGAGGTTTGTGGTACAGCATGAAAACTGATACAGTTATTTCAACAATTTATGTCCGAAAGGGAGATCGTATCAAAATGGAGCGCGTACAAGAAAAGGATTTATCCAAAGCCATTGATCTCGTCAAGAAATCAGGTGCACTAAAAAATGACGCCGTGTTTTCGTATTTTCACTTAACTAGTCAAGAACTAAAATTTTACAGCTATGAAAAGCTTAATTCGTATTCTTCTCGCCTGTCTGATTAGCAGCACTTCTTTCGCTTGTGGATGGTATCCATTCGGAGAAGATGTTCGTTTCTCACTGATGAGTCCAACTCTGTTTGACGATGGTGGAATGTCGCCATACTATTACACTTCGTGGAATTACGGATACAGTTTTCAATCTACTTTTGAGAACGATCCAAATATCGCTTTATGGAAAGAGCATTGCAATTCTGAGGTGGATGAGAAATCCATTTACGAAGCGATTTATGAATTGGGCGAAGATGAACTCGGAAACAGACAATCGTCTAATGGAATGGTTCAGTACTTGATTAAAAATGATTTAGAAGCACTGAGTTACATTGCATTCGCGAAGAGCTGTTCAAGTTTGAATAGTTCTTATTCTGATTGGGAAGAAGACGATAATTCCGAGTTTGAAAGAATGAAAAAAATGCTTGATGCACTCAAAAAGAGTAAAAAAGTAAAGTCAGCTGACATTAAGAAACGTTTCAATTTTTTGGCTTTGAGATTGGCCTTTTACAACAACGATCAGGAGAAGGTAAGCAGCATTTTTAAAAAATCATTTTCAAGTGCTCCAACGGATGCCATTGATTATTGGGCGTTGTACTTCAATACAGTTATGGATGAAAAGTCGGCTAAGCGAAACTTCCATTTAGCACAGGTGTTTGTGAATGCTCCTGGAAAGCGATTTGGCGTCTTGACGAATATGAAAAGTGGCGTTCCAATTGATGAGGTACTGGCGTTTGCAAAGACGGATGTCGAAAGAGCAAATGTTCATGTCGTTTATGCCGTTAGGAATAGAGGCAGAGGTCTGTCAACTTTGAAGACAGTGCAAAAGCTTGATCCCCAAAACCCCTTACTAGATTATTTACTCATTCGGGAAGTGAACAAGATTGAAGATTGGGTCCTCACACCGAGATATACCAATTTTGACCCAACAATGGATCCACGAGGCGGTACTTATGGAGTATCAAATGAGCTCATTCAGGAGAGAATTAAAGACGATGAAGCTTACGCCCTTGAGATTGCAAAATGGATCCGTTCATTGAAACTCACCTCTGAGAATACCACTTGGAGGATAACGGAGGCTCATCTATCCGGGATTTCTGGACTTAGTAGTGTTGCTTATGAGCTGTTGCAAGGAATCAATAACTCAGATGATGAGCTGGCTAGTCTTGTTGATCAACTCAAGTTGTTGTACAAAGTTCGCGCGAATGCAGAGGGGTTATTAGTGCCAGAGGAAAGGGAATTGTTGATGAATGCTAAACAAGCGAACCACAATTTGTTTCTCTTCGCTGTTTCGAGAG
>CAJQOB010000027.1 GCA_905479845.1 uncultured Flavobacteriales bacterium | reverse complement strand
TCCGGTTTCATCGCAAAGCCCGAATACAGTATTCGTTCCTCCAATATCAACTCCCAGCGCGATTCCCATTTTTGATTTTTTGTTAGTCTATTCTACTAAAATTTCGAACCCCAAATTTAACAATTTCAGCGGTTAAAATTTCCCCAAGTTTACTCGAATAGGTTGAATATTTGAATTCTACCAGCAGTAGTAGTAGCTACCAAAGATTCTTCATTTGCTCCTAGCGAATAAAAAGTTCCGTCTGCGAAGGCTGTCCAATTTACCCCTCCATCGCGAGAGAAGTCGATTCCTGTTCGTCCACAACAGTAGAAAATTCCATTTTTTTCAAAGACACACGATCTATAACCTCGTGGTGAATTCTTTGGATTGAACCAGCTTTCTCCACCGTCGTGAGTATAAAAGCAAGTGTTTAATTTTAAGTCTGGGCTTAAGTAATCACCGCCAACGATCATTCCTACGCTATCATTTGCAAAGTGTATGGAAAAGGCGCCTGATCCATCACCGGGGTAATAGGGTAGAACGACGTTTGTCCATGTTTTTCCATTGTCGGTGCTCTTAATGTACCGACTTTGCTTTCCTCCCGTAACGAATATGTACGTGCTGTCGTTCAGTACTTGAACGTTGGTGCCGCTTGCAGCGAATCCAGCTTCATCTTTCATTGCTTCAACTTCACCTTCACATTTGGTCCAATTCAGGCCGCTGTCGTTGGTATGAAATAAACTAAATTTTCCATCTACCGGATCGCCCATCATGAAACCTCGTTTGCCTTGGAAATCCATGCCATCAAGAAAAATACCTTTCCAAATATCAGGCTCTACAATCTTTGTAACGCCTCCATTGCTTATTCGAACAAGTTTCCCTGTTTCACCACTCTGAATCCCCATAATGTAGTCTCCAGATCGTTCAATGTCTCGCATTTCAACAAAATCCTCCAATCTGAAGAGTATTTGAACGGTTTCCTTGTCTGTGTTGAAGTAGTAAAGTGTTCCATCCGAATTCCCAGTAAAAATGCGTTGTTCTTCAACCAAAAGGCCTCTAGCGTACACCGTTTGGTCATCACAAAACATCGTTGGTGCTTTTCTGTTCTTTCGGATGTACTTTTTTGTACGATGCTGACCAAAGGTCGACATCGAGATGATCAAGAAAAGCAGGCTAAGAACGATATTTGGTTGTAAATTTTTCAATTTGTAGTTGTTTGAGTTGATCTAAATCTTCAGGAACCTCTCGCTTCCATCTTTTGTGTGACCACAACCAATGTTGGGGTTTCTCAAGGATTTCTTTTTCAAGAAGGCGAGCGTGTTTCTCCGTGATTTCGCCCCAAGATAATGTTTTCGCTTGGTCTGTAATTAATTCAAGTTTCATTTCATAGTAGCCACGCTTCTTTTGATGTGTAGTGAAGTAAACTACAGCGTAATCCAATTCGTTCGCCATCATTTCAGCTCCGAAAAGTACTGCTGTAGGTTGATTGAGGAATTGCATCCAGTAGCTTCTTCGTGAATCTCCAGGTGATTGGTCAGAAAGGACGAGTACAGCTTTGGGTAGACTTGTTTCTTTCGCTAGCGCTTCGCGATAATTCCCTGCATGAATGACATTCATACCAAATCGGGAGCGTCGCTGATTTACCTTTTTATCCCAAAACTTTGAGGAAAGTGGCATTCCAATTCCGTACGCCTCAAATGGGAAAAGTAGGGCTTGTGATGTGATGAGCCATTCCCAGTTGTTGTAATGTCCAGAAACGAGAAGTACATTTCTTCCTTTCGAAGCGAGTTCCTCCATTAATTCTGGATTTTGAACCTTAAAACGTCGTTTGAGGGATGCTTTTGAAATGCTTAAGTTCTTGATTCCTTCTGCTAAAATATTCGTGAAGTGTCTGTAGAATTTACGTTTGATTTTGTTCCGCTCTTTGTCACTCAAATCAGGGAAGCTGCGCTTCAGGTTTTGATCAATTACCTTCTTACGGTAAGGTACAATTGAGATGATAATCAAATAGAAAAAATCCGTAAACACATAGAGTATGGGTAAGGGGAGAAGTGATAAGGGAATCACGAAAACGTAATATGCGAAAGCTGCCAGAATCATTTCTTGTATTTATTTCCCCATAAACGGTTAATGTTTTCCTCTACGTCTCTTTCTTTCGAGTTGCTGCCTGCTGTGAAGAAGTTCATACCGCTTATTTCTTGAGGCAAAAACTCTTGAACAGCAAAATTTCCCGGGTAATCGTGAGAATACTTGTATCCTTGACCGTATCCCAGTTCTTTCATCAACTTAGTTGGGGCATTTCTCAGTGGAAGCGGAACTCCAAGGTTTCCAGTTTCTTTCACCATTTGTTGCGCACGATTGATCGCCATGTAGGCACCATTACCTTTCGGTGAATTCGCCAAGTATATGGTGCACTGAGATAGTATAATTCGGCTTTCTGGCCATCCTACAGATTGAACTGCTTGAAAGCAATTGTTGGCAATAAGAAGCGCGTTTGGATTGGCTAAACCAATGTCCTCAGAAGCTGAAATGATCAATCTACGAGCAATAAATTTAGGGTCTTCACCACCTTCAACCATACGGGCAAGCCAGTAAACGGCCGCATTGGCGTCACTTCCACGAATAGATTTGATAAACGCAGAGATAATATCGTAGTGTTGTTCGCCATCTTTATCATACGATGCAACGCTTTGCTGAGCAGTGGCTTTAACAAGTGCATTGTCGATCACTATTTCGGCTTGGTCTTTAAATGTTCCCACAATAATCTCAAAAACATTCAAAAGCTTACGAGCATCTCCACCCGAAATTGCCAGCAGTGCTTCAATTTCCTTGAGTTCTATTTTCTTTGATTGTAAAAGCTCATCTTGAGCAATCGCTGTGTTCAGGATTTCAGTGAGAGAATCCTTTGTATGTCCTTTGAGCGTGTATACCTGACAACGAGATAACAAGGCAGAAATAACCTCAAAGGACGGGTTTTCTGTTGTCGCTCCAATCAAGGTTACCGTTCCTTTCTCAACTGCTCCAAGCAATGAATCTTGCTGTGCTTTGGAAAAACGATGAATTTCATCAATAAACAAGATAGTTCCAGATTGCTGAAACATACCTGCAGATTCAACTTTCTGAATCACTTCACGAACATCTTTCACACCCGACGAAATTGCGGACAAGGTGTGGAAAGGTCGCTTCAAATGGGAGGCGATTAAGAATGCTAAGGTAGTTTTTCCAACGCCCGGAGGTCCCCAGAAAATCATGGAAGGAATTAAGCCAGAATCCAAAGCACGACGTAGAGACGCTCCTTCTTTCAAAAGATGATCTTGTCCTCTGTATTCGTCCAGTGTTTTCGGACGCATACGCTCAGCTAATGGCGCTTGAATCTTCATTTATTCTTTTCTTGAAGAACAAAAATACGCATTAAGAAGTCATTTGATTGATTGCGGTTAATTATCAGAAGGATTTTTAGGGAAGTTCGCCATGACTTGGAATTTCCCACCCATTTTCGCCATCAAATCTTTCCAGAGATTATCCTTCGTGTCATTCAGAATTTGATCATCGGAAAAGTTCTTGAGAACTACCCAAGATTTCTCTTTTAGTTCACTTTCAAGTTGTCCCTTGTCCCATCCAGAGTAACCAATAAAGAATCGGAAAAATTTCGCATTCGATTTATTCTGCTTGAGGATTTCCTTCACGGAATCAAAAGTACCACCAATGAAGAGGTCGCCAGCAATCTTTTGTGAATTAGGGATTTCATCTCCAAGACAGTGGATGTAGAACAAATTGCTTTTGTCTACAGGACCTCCGATACTAACGCGTACATCAACATCTGGGAAATCTGGGATCAATTCTCGGATATCAACATCCATGAAATTGTTTAGTACAAATCCAAAACTTCCTTCAGGAGAGTAGTCGCAAAGGTAAACCACTGAGCGCGTGAAGAATGTGTCATTTAGAAATGGCTCGGATACCAGTACACGTCCGGGTTCTGGTTGATTAGTATTTGCGAAATCGAAGTCTATCACAGTCAAAAAATACAAATTTTATCTCGAATTATGGATTAGAAAGTTGTAGTGAAGGTTCAAATTGCAATAAAATCTGCGCTTTTGAGATCGAGACATATCTGAAGATATTACGAGTGAGAAAAAGCGAATGAAATGATTGATTTTGAAGTAATTTGAACATGTAATAGATTTTCTAGTATACAATTCGAGATTATAAGAAAGAAGGTGGTTTTCTAACATCGATTTTAGCATCCTTAAACATCATGGATGTAGATCGAATGCTGAAAAGGAAACTCTTGTTAAGTCCAATTGGTGTGTAGTGGAAGGCGAGTGCCCAACAGTGCATGTCACGCGTAAGCGTAAATCGAGAGTTCGTGATTTGTCCAGTCGCTAAATCTAGATTCGTCACAGTTGCTAATTTCCATCGTTTCGTGAAGCTCACATCGCCAGTGATCATAAGTGTTTGAATCTGATTGTATCGATCCGTGGAAGTTGTGCCCAAGTTTTGATTGGCACTTATTTGGTAAACATGTGAAAGCGTCACTTTCCAAGGGATATTAAAGTTGATAGCGTGTTCAGGGTGCAGTGCGAAAAAGGCATAATCCGATGTCCAAATCTCCTCAATTCTGTTTTGGGTTTTCTCAATTTCCTTACGACTTTCTTTGGAAGTGAGGGTGATTGTTGTCGTCAGGTTGGTATTCAGGAATCTTCCTAATCGACCATTAGAATCTAATGCCCATGCGCTTGTTGTTGCTCCAGTCGCTTCGTCCCATCCGTAGGCGCTGAAAGAGGAAGTGGAAACAAAGTTCAACCATTTAATTGGACTGATTCTTAGGTTCAGTGAGATGTTCGAAAGATTGTTTGAGTCCTTGAGGAAATCGTAATTCCCCGTAATTGAGAAACCATCTATTAGTCTAGTTCTTTTGAATCCATCAACAGTGTCTTTGTCACTTTTTCGTTTGAGCTCGAGCGTATTGTTGAATCCGAATGTGAGTAATCGTTGGCCTCTTGTTTGACTTACGCTATACGCACTTCGCTCAAAGTAGGAATAGGTAAGAGTGTCCTCATTATTGGTTCCGTATATAAAATCATGAGTCGTTTCTTGATTCAGATTTGGAGTCTCCGTGAATCCAAATGAAGGAGTCAATACGTGTCTAACCAAAGGTTTGTTCTTTCCAACAAATCGATAATAAGAGTAGAGCACAGTGGTTAATTGAGCATTAAATGATAAATCGTGAGCCATTCCTGGTCTTAGCACATCCGTGACTACAACGCTATCGTTTGACGGGTTAATAACACGTTCAATTTGCTGGAAGTTTACTTTATTGCCATATCTCAGTGAAGGTGTCAACTTTACTGTATTCTTAAACAAGCTTGCCGTCGTCTGAACATTAACTGTTTGATTGAGTCCATTCAGGAATTCATTGTTGATGCCTCCTATATTTTCTCGTTCCAGCAAGGAGTCTGCGAAAAGTGCACGGTTTTGTCCTTCGAAATTATAAGTAACTCCAAATCGAGAAAACAATTGACGCCAACCTTTTGATCCGTTAACCAGTTTCTTCAGCGGAAAGAATCGCGTAACGTTTACGTTGACTACTGGACTCGTCAAAGAAACGTTTTTCGAAACAGAGTTTTGACGCATTCGAATCTTCATACCAGCCGATAGAATCGGAATGTTTGGAAACCTCCTTGTTAAGTTGATATCCGAAGTAAGTGTATTGTTGAAGTACTGATCATTAATCGGATCAAGATTATTCTGGGTGTTGTTGTCAGAAATGTAATTTACATTTGCTCTAAACCCCCAGTATGGACTTGATTTGGCATCCTTTGAATGAATCCAGCCCAGCGACAACTTATTCTGATTTGAATTGCTTGGGAATCCAGATTTGAATTGCTGGAATTCAACATTGGCACTTCCTTGGTAGCCATATCGTTTGGCATAATCAGTTACGTTTTTCAATCCCCAACTTCCGCGGCTGTAGAGCGTTCCGTAAAAAGTTGTTTGCAAATTATCATTGATTGGCAAATAGTAGCCTAAATCTTGAATTCCAAACCCGAAATTGGAGATCGGAACGAATTGTGGAAAAATCAATCCTTTTGATTTCTCTTCAGCTTGTGGAATAACACTAAAGGGTAATCCCAAAGGAGTAGGAACGCCACCCACCCATAAATTCATTGGTCCAGTGACAATCCGCTTGTTCGGAATCATAACTGCTTTTGAAAGCTGAAAATGATAGTGTGGTTCTTCCAAGTCACAGGTTGTAAATCGTCCTTTTTTGAAGTGAATTTCCTCATTCGCATGACGTTTTGCCACCTCCATGTACAAGTGCATTTCGTCCTGCACAATTGCAACTTCTTCAATAAATCCTTTTTCAG
>CAJQOB010000026.1 GCA_905479845.1 uncultured Flavobacteriales bacterium | reverse complement strand
GCTTACTCGATATCTGAGAATTCAGAGCATAATTTCCCAGAAGAAATCGGAGGATCATACCTTGTTGAATTGGTAGCATATTCTCCATTGGGATGTGTGGATACGGCTTGGACAACAATCAGCGTAAGAGAAGAGTTGATTTATTACATGCCGAATAGTTTTACTCCGGATGGTGATGCATACAATGAATACTTCAAGCCTGTATTTACATCAGGTTACGACCCATATGATTTCACTATGCTGATTTTTAACCGGTGGGGAGAAGTGATCTGGGAATCCCATGATGCCTCTGTTGGATGGGATGGAACCTATGGCGGAAGAGTTATACAGGATGGAGTGTATTCATGGACGATTGAATTTAAAACATCAGCGAACGATGAACGCATGACAATTAGCGGTCATGTAAATCTACTCAGGTAAAAGGTATTTTTCATATGAAAGACCATTCGAAAGGATGGTCTTTTTCGTTTCACGAACTTTTCACATAAACATCGAAACCCAAATAATACCTATCTTTGCATCACTTTTTAACTTAAAAACAACATAGCATGCAACTGTGGAATACCTTAAGTAAGGAAGATTTAGAGGCGAAGTTACGCGAAAGCGGGAATGAATTCGTCACAATCTCCTTCTATCAATACGCCAAAATTGAGAACCCTCGTTTATTTCGTGATCACCTATTTCAAATGTGGTCCAATCTCGAAATTGTAGGAAGAACTTACGTCGCCAGTGAAGGGATCAACGCACAAATTTCTGTGCCATCAAAAAACTTGGAGCAATTCAGAACTGAGCTGTACGAAATTGAATTTTTGAACGACATTCGATTGAATATTGCCGTGGACGAAGCTGATGCTGAATTTTCATTCTTGAAGTTGAAAATCAAAGTGAGAAACAAGATTTTAGCTGATGGCTTGTCGGATGAAACATTTGATGTTACCAACAAAGGAAAGCACCTTTCAGCTGAAGAATTCAACGAATTAACAGACGATCCGAATACAATTTTAATTGACTTTAGAAATCACTACGAGCACGAAGTAGGTCATTTCAAAGGAGCAATCACACCAGATGTTGACACCTTTCGTGAGTCTTTGCCTTACATCGAAGATGAATATTTGAAAGATGCCAAAGACAAGAACATCGTGATGTATTGTACTGGAGGAATTCGCTGCGAGAAGGCTTCTGCATGGTACAGACATCAAGGATTCGAAAAGGTGCACCAATTGGAAGGAGGGATCATCAATTATGCGCGTCAATGCGACGATAAAGGACTAGACAACAAATTCATTGGAAAGAACTTCGTGTTTGACGAGAGACGCGGTGAGCGGATTTCTGATGATGTAATTTCTGTCTGTCACCAATGTGGTGAGGCGTGTGACGTGCACACAAACTGTGTAAATGATGGATGTCATCTGTTGTTCATTCAGTGTGATTCTTGTAAGGAGAAGATGGAGAACACGTGTTCAGAAGAATGTCAATCAGTTATTCATCTATCACTAGAAGAGCAAAAAGAATTGCGCAAAGGAAAAACTGTAAGTAACAAGATTTTTAAGAAAGGACGTTCGGAAAATTTGCGCTTCAAACAGAACTCTAAAAAACCATTATCTTTGGTTGAAATCAATAAATCAACAACGTGAATCTATTCATTACTTGGGATGTAACGCCTGAAATTTTTGAGGGCTGGAAAACGCCAAATTACTACGGGCTACTGTTCGTTTCAGGATTAATGCTTGGATATTTTGTGGTTAAGCGAATGTACAAGCGTGAAGGGATTCACGAAAAATACCTTGATCAGTTAGTACTTTACACGGTGATCGCAACCATTGTTGGTGCTAGACTTGGACACGTGTTCTTCTATGGCCCATATTGGGATGTAGTGGATGCCAACGGAGTCGTTCTGCAAGATGGCTATTTCTCAAACCCTCTATCGATCCTTAAGGTTTGGGAAGGTGGATTGGCAAGTCACGGAGGGGCAATTGCCATTCTTCTAGCGCTTTGGATATACTCGAAGTATGTAGTGAAACTTCCAATGATGTGGATTCTTGATCGAATCGTTGTTGGGATTGCAATTGCGGGTTGTTTCATCCGTTTAGGAAACTTGATGAATAGTGAAATTGTTGGAATTCCAACGGACGCATCTTGGGGCTTTAGCTTCCCGCATTTCTGGAATGATGAAATCAAGGCGTACGATGCCACACCACGACACGCGGCTCAGTTGTACGAAGCGATCGCTTACATAATTAGCTTCGGAATTCTTATGTTCCTGTACTGGAAAAAGAAATTCTACGAGAAAAGAGGTGTTGTTTTCGGTGCCTTTTTGATCTTGGTTTTCGGTGCACGTTTCATGATAGAGTTCATCAAACTTGGACAAACAGATCGAGATGATGTATTAGCCATCAATACAGGGCAAATTCTTAGTATCCCATTGGTGCTTGCAGGAGTTTATATCCTTTGGCAAGGGCTCAAGAAGGAGCGCGCTGAAACAAATGTTGATCACCTTCAGATGGTAGAGGAGAAGAAGTAGCTACTGATTCAAATAGGATTGAGTAGCGAGCGCACATCTATCAGCAGATTGCTCATCCAACCTGAACCATAATTCAGGCTCAATCAATTCTATTTCTCCGATGCACAACTCATCGTCGTTATCCCAAATGACATCAATACGCGCATAAACTGGAACTGGATCACAAGCCGCAAACGCTTTTTCTACAAAGGCAATTTCTTCTTTATTTGGATGATAGATTTCTATGGTTCCACCAAAGTCATCCTGTACGCGGAAATCACCTGCTTTGGCTTTTTTCAAAACGGCATGACTGAACTTTCCTCCAAAAACCATGAACGCAACTTCACCTTTGGTGAGGATCTGCGTCTGGAATTCCTGAATCAACATGGATTCTTTTGCAATTAGTTCTGAGAAAATTGCTTCATGCTTTGAAGCCTCGTCTTTAGTGAAACGGTAAGTGTGTCTGGCGGCTCCTGAAATGGCTGGCTTCAAAATGAATTCATCCCAATTTAAAGGTTCAATGACTTCTGATAGTGATCGTGAATCATTCGGCTCGATGAATACTGTGTTTGGAATTCGAACTCCTGCTAGATCTAAATCACTCAAGTAGTGTTTGTCCAAACTCCAATAAATCAGCTCTTTTGGGTTGATCAATTTTGTTTTCGTACACACATCTTCTAACCATGGAGCAAACTCTTCGTAGCGGTCGAAGTAATCCCAAGTCGTTCTAAAGAAAATATAATCAGTAGAGGACCAATCAAAATTTGCATCATCCCAATTCGTACGATGTACAGAGTACCCCAATCTTTCCAAAGCTTCCTTCAAAAGATTATCTTCATCCAATACATTTTGCGCATATACATCTGCGTATTGATCTTCCAAATAGCGATGATCAGTAAGAATGGTAACGTCGAATCTTGTCATGGTCTGATTACATTTAGTACAAATGTATTTATTCAACCTGAAACAAATACTGATCGCGCGCCTAAGATTTTTGCGATTCTCCCATCCTGATTTTAAAAATTCCTATTATCTTGATTTCTAAAATACTACCACATGTCTAGAAAATCACTCTCACTAGTAACCTTATTATTTTCAGGATTACTTCTAATTGGTTGTAATCGAGGATGTACGACGTCGCACACAATTGCGTCTGAATCCAAAACAGTTTCTACCAACGCTGGTAATGCCGAAGTTGTCGGTCGTGTTATTGATTACCGCCACAGCAAACGAATTGGTGACAACATTTTCAATAGGTCTGTTTCTCATTCATACGGTTTGAGCTTTGATATACGATTCGGAACATTCGAGCAGAAAGACTTTTTTCATGAAGGTGTAAAAGATCCTGAAGCTGTTATACTGGGAGACGAATTGAAGCGAGTGGATGTAGCTATTTCAGATGATCAGAACCACATAGGACTGGGTGTTGACGGAAAGGTAGTTGATATCATTCACCTCTATAAATCGAATAGAATTGTTACGAATAAGGCAAAACTCAATACCGATGGCACTATGGATTGGTCGCAATTGAACATTAATTCATACCCGTCACCTCAAAGTATTTTAACGGAAAGCCTAAAGAATTCTTGTGATGAGATGCATACAGGGACAGCAGCAATTTATGAGTTCTGTAACTCAAGTAAGCCATCAGCCAAAATTCATAAAATCATGTTGGATAAATGGCCCGATTGCTCAACAGCCAAGAATTATCTGACCGAACAAAAGGTTCGAGAACTCGCACAGAGTAAGAAGTGGAGAAAAGCTGCTGAGAAAAGAGGGAGGAGTGTGTTGGGAAATATCGATAAATACAGTTTTGAAATTGATGAAGTACTGGTATTTATTGATGCACTGGACTCTAAGAAATTGAGTGCACGCTTTGATGAGGTTCTGATGGATCGCTGGGGAAAGAAGGGAATGACCAACTTTACCAAGCTCTTAGTTCAACGAATCAATGATAAGAGAAAGCCCTTGGGCAAAGATGGACGTAAAATTGTTTACAATGAAGCGAAGGTCCAGTTTGCCGAGTTCCAACGGACTGGTGAGTCAGATAGAAATCGTGAGGCCGCTGATTGTATTCAACTTCTCCATGTCCTCGGTGATACAACATCTGCCCATGAGTTCGTGCAAAATGCTTTTGGTAAGAATGTATCACGCTATGATGAATTTGATTTCTTGGAGGTTGCGTATGATGATTTCGGTGTTTATACAGTTTATCAGCAGCGGTTGATCATGGAAAAAACAGAAGTGACTTTTGCATCTTTTCAGGATTATGGACGATCGAGCTATTTCTCGGCAATTGAAGATTTAGTGGACTGTTCAATGCTTAAGCGATTGAAAGTTACCTATCCCGAAGATCTCAAAATGAGAGATGTTCCGAGGCGATGCGGACCTTAACTCTAAAGAATTATTTTTTCGAAAAACTACAGAAGGTAAAGTTTTGAACTGTGTCAAATGGCGTAGTATGATCCGCATTTAAGCTAGATATCATTTCAAATTTATCTTGAAATCGTTCGCTCAAAGATGCTATCGAATATTGCGTTACGTCTAGCGCACTGCATCTCAATGGTCCGTCTTCTGAGAATGTTCCGATGATCATATTCTTTGAAACTGATTCTTCGACGATGGAGATATAACTAGCAATATCTTTTGGGACTGTCAAAAAGTGGAACACAGCGCGATCGTGCCAAATGTCAAAGTTTTGCCTGGGTTGGAAGGTTGTGATATCACTAACAATCCAATTCACCAAAGAAGCGCGTTCACCAAGTCTAGATTTCGCTCTTTCTAATGCTTTCGCCGAGATGTCCAGCACTGAGACGTTGGTGTAACCTTCATCCAATAAACAGTCAACTAAATGGCTGTCGCCACCTCCAACGTCAATAATAGACGCTGATTTATCTTCACCAAAAGAGTGAATAAAATCCAAGGATGTTTGAGGGATCTCTTGCGTCCAACTTACTTGATCAGGACTTTTGGTTTCATAAACCTTTTCCCAGTGTTCTTTTCTTGACATTACGTTGATTTAATTTTCTCCCATGTGGAATACATGGATTCCTGTTTTGGACGATTCGCTTCAATTTCACGAAGTGGCTCTACCACATTGTGGGTCTCGTGACACTCACCTGGCAACGCTTGATATAAAGCAGTTCCCTTCGTCTTCCAAGTAATCATTTCATCCGATACTTGTTTTACCACTTTCGCAGGGTTTCCCACAGCCAAGCTACGCTCGGGAAGGTGCATTTTCGCAGGGACAAAACTCAATGCTCCAATAATACATTCCTTTTCCATCACAACATCATCCATGATCACAGAGTTCATTCCAATTAAACAATTCTCACCAATCGTTCCTCCATGAATAATCGCTCCGTGCCCAACATGTGCTCCCTTTTTTAGTGTGACTGTCGTTCCCGGGAACATATGAATGGTACAATTCTCTTGGACATTACATCCATCCTCAATAATTATTTGCCCCCAGTCACCTCGAATAGCGGCACCAGGTCCGATGTAAACATCTTCACCAATAATTACATTGCCAGTAACTGAAGCTTGTGGATGAATAAAACTACTCTCCTTAATTACAGGAATAAAGCCCTTAAATGAATATATTGCCATGACGCAAATTTAGCCATTTTCTTACTTTGGGCTGATTGAATTGATAAATTGAAATATTGAAAGAACGATGACCGAGCGGAGTTGAGGTTGGAGTTCGGTCCCGTTCACTCTCGTATAACTGGTGATTGAGTCTTTTTTAATCTATCATTCTAGAAATCGTTCAATTCAAAATGAATGCGTAATAATTCGAAGGAGGCACCGTCAAATTAGATATGGAACATAAACTTGTTTTTGTATACAATGCCAACACTGATCCTATTAGTGCAATAGTTGATTACGCACATAAAGTGTTCAAACCTTCGACATATAAATGCGAACTATGTGCACTGACACATCACAATTTGGGGCAAAGAAGTGAATGGAAAAAATTCAAAAAACGCTCAAAAGTGGAAATGGAGTTTATGTATATTCGCGGATTCGAAGCAGAATTCAACCTTCAGTACGAATATCCCGTTATATTAGAAAGGAAGGGCGCTGGTTTTCTTCAGGTAATGGGAAAGAAGGAGCTTCAGGAAATTGAATCGGTGGAGAAATTGATTGAAAAATTAGAACAAATATGAGTTATTGCGATTACTGTAAAGCTCCCGAAGCAAAAGATGTTCATGTGCAATATCATGATAATGCT
>CAJQOB010000025.1 GCA_905479845.1 uncultured Flavobacteriales bacterium | reverse complement strand
CAGAATGCGCACTTCTGTTAAATACTTTTAAGGTACTCACCAATGAAGTTTTCACCTCCGCCTTGTACTTATCTTGAATATATCGTTCAACTGAATCAACCTGCTGGAGAACATCCAAGTCCCAAACATTCTTTGTTGAATCTTTAACTGTAATAGACATTTCAAACGGTCTAACTCCTCCGTAATGCGCATCCAAGTAGTCAAAATCGAGCTTTAGTGGTTCTTTTGGATTGAGGTCATCCATAATAAAGTTGTTACTCGTCATTTGGAATGTTCCAATCAAACTAATAATCACAACAACCAAGCCGCCTATCAATACTTTCTTTCTATGCTTGAGAACTCCTACGAACCAACTCTGTAAATACTTCAACCAATAATGATTCTTCTTTTTAGTTCGAACAAACTTTGGTCCAGGTGAAATATAAAAAAGTGCAGGAAGTGTGAGAAAAGTTAAGAGAAATGCGACTAACACCCCTATCCCCATAACTACACCAAACACTTGAATCGGTTGAACGCGAACAAAATAAAGAGAGAAGAAACCAATTGCTGTAGTAATCGAAGTCAACAGTGTTGCAAGTCCAACTTCCTTCACAGCAAGTTTGATAGCCTTAAGATTATCTTCCTCGGTTCGGAGGGCATCCAGATATCTCGAAACGAGGTGAATCACATCAGACATGGAGACAATAAACATGATTGACGGAAGAACAATTAGTATAATATTAATCGGTTCATTAAAGAGTCCCATCCCTCCAATTACCCAAACCATACCACCAACGATCACCACTTGTGGAATCAAAATTCCCCACACCGACTTAAACGCCACAAACAAGAAAACGACTATCAACACAGCACTTAAGCCGACAAAGAAGAGCATTTCTTTGGACATTTTATCAATGTAGAACTTCTGCCCAATTGAACGACCTGCAAGTCTGTAGTTGTCAAATTTGACTTTATCAAGCTTCTCTTGAATACCACTTATTAGCTGATCACTCTTCTTCTTTGAAAGAAAATCTTCATGACGGATAAACAGGCAAATAGATTTCCCGTCTTCGGCAACAAGGGAATTGATCATTTCATCCTTTCCGAAAATCCTTGTTGAATCACGTTCACGATCGTAACTGGAAAAGTCGATGTATTTCTTCTTGGTCGTACTTCCCCCCATGTGAAAGAACTGTTCCTCCATAGAAGTAATTGAAGAAACGAACTGAACAAACTTTTCCTTTTCAAGCTTCTTTGCGATCTTATCAACATCTTCCAAGAACCCCTTTTCAAAAGCTCCTGCATCATTCTCTATCGCAATTAGCAGAAAATCATTGTCCGATTCAAACTTGTCGCGATAATCAAAGAAGAAGTCGGTTTCACCATCATCGATTGGGAAGAATTTCTCGAAATCGTAATCGAACTTAAGGTTCGTAATTTGATATCCGAAGAACACAGACACCACTAGGAAACAGATCAAACTGATCCAAACATATTTTTTAAAGTTAGATTCTCCAACCATTTAGATTCTTTCCTCGTTAAGGAGACAAAGATAATTGCTTTGTTGGATTTCACTTGATCGCAGCTGCTTTTGTCTTTTTGATTTGAAATATATAAGTTTGAGAAATTTTTATCCTATGAAAAGAATATTACTCGTTGCTACAATAGCCACTTCATTTACTGGTTTAGCGCAGAGTTTAACACAAGCGAATGAACCAGCAATTGGTGAAACACAACCGATGTATTTATGTGATTCTTCCGCTAATACGTACGAAGCGATAACAGGTGCAGGTGTCACTTGGGACTACTCCACTTTAGAAAAGTATCCTAACGTAATTAGAACTGTTTCTATTGAAAACGCTACTACTGCTCCGAACGCAGCATCGTTCCCAACATCAACTAAAACAATCAAAGTTGAAAATTCATTAGAAACATACTTCAACTCAACTTCTACTGAGCGTGTTTCTCAAGGATTTGTCTTCACTGAGGCTTCTTTTGGTGAATTAGTTGCTGTTTTTGATACGGATGAAGAAACACTTGTTGAGTACCCATTTGCAAATGGTGCTTCTTTAACTGATTCATACGACGGTACTTTGTACTTCGAGTTCAACGGAATCCCACAAAGCCCGGGAGCTGCAGGAAATTGTTACGCTTGGATTGATGGTCAAGGAACATTATTGATGCCTGACGGTTCAACAATTACAGATGCTATTCGTTACAAAATGATGGATACGTCTACGACAAACATTCAATTGTTCGGAGATCTTGAAATCGTTCGTACACAATATGAGTACTACGACATTACGAACTCAAACTTACCTGTATTAACTTTATCTCGTTTGTTGATTCAACAACCTGGAGGAGGACTTCCATTGGCAGACAACTCAATCATCTTGTCTTCTGTAGATCCTACTAACTCTGTTGGTTTGTTCTCAAATGAATTAATTGAATTCGAAACTTACCCAAATCCAACTAGCGGAAACGTTACGTTGAAAGGAGAATTTGACGCAGACGCTACAGCAGCGGTTTATGACCAAAGCGGACGTTTGTTGTTAACACAAAAAGCTATCAATGGCTCGTCAATTGATCTTTCAAACTTTAACACTGGCATGTATCTTTTGAAAGTGACAAGTAATGGTGTTTCAGGTACGAAAACTATCGTGAAGCAATAATATTTACTTAGACGACTAACTTCTAGCAATCCCGACGCTCTTTCGATCGTCGGGATTTTTTTGTCCTGACTTTCGGTTCAATCTTTTTTTAATTTATCCACCGTCTAAAGTTTAGGTCTGACGCTTTTTTATGCGGCCAAAAAAGTGTCCAAAAATTCCGTTGCGCTGCTTTTTCTTCTTTCCAAAACCTATTGAAATGTGCTGATATCGGTGATCGATCCATTTCATTTCGCGCTTCCTCAATCACTATCCCATTTCATTTCAATTTTCTTATTTCGTAAAAAAAGGTGCGGACTACACACTTGGGTTCTTTCCGAGGTTAACTGTATCGATTTCACCTTTGGTTTCAAGCATTTCGAAGAAATCAATCCAGAAAAAAGGAAATACCCAATTAATTGTTGATAGTTTTCTTTGAAATACTGTGACCTTTGGCACCTTTTGTGGTTATATTCGGAACAACGGCAATATCTATGGTAAAACATCTACTCTTTTTAATTCTTCTTCTCACAGTTTCAACTCATTCTACGGCTCAAGTCAATGAAGGCTTAACGCCTGAGGAACGAGCGTACCTGTTTCACATTGTTAAGAAAAGTCCTATTCTGAATCAGAATTTTGGACGTTATTTTGATTATCAAGGCCCAGAGATAAAATTTTCAAACGGAGCGTTGAACTACGACTCCATTGAAATATTAATTATTAACAAGCCTGAAACGCTTGTTATCCGCAAAGAGGAAATTGCGAAGTCACCAAAAGGACTCATTGCTGAAGCAGCCAACAAAATGGCGCTGTGGGAACTAAACAAGACCTTGCTTGCCAAGCGATCGAACCCTAAAGACTTGAAGGAGTATAAAAACGAATACGATAAATACGAGAAGTTATTGTTGATGAATCTTCCTTCGAACACCTTGAAAACAAGCGATGGTGTTCAAAAACCTCATCCAAAGTTGCAGCAGGTAATGAATCCAAGCTTGGCGCTAGATGACAAGGTGGCAATGTTGGAATCATTGAGATTCTTGGATGAAAACGATCAATTGAAGACATTGAAAGCGATTAATTACGCAATTGACACATACATTGATGGGCGTGCGGAAGAAATCTACAGAGCCTTAGGAGGACAAGCAGACACCTTCGTGAACGTTCTGGTTGCAGCTGGAGACGGAAGCAGTACTACTGGAATGCTTGAGGAAAGAGAGAAAGACGAGAAAGGACGTTGGAACAAGGGATTACCTAAAGCCGTTGGTCTCTTCCCGTATTCCGTTTACATCGAAAAAACAGAATCAAAGAAGAAAACGATTTCCAAGATCGAACCAATGCGATTTGTAACGAACGACTTCAAAACGGTCGGAAACAATCGTCATACCAACATCCATTTTGACGTTTGGGGATACAACAGTAAGAAACAGACGACCGTAGTCATTGAAAAGAATGGTTTGAGTTATCATTTATTTGGATCAGGACAAACGCGCTTCTTATCTCCTGACTCGACTTTCTCTGATGGAAAAACTTTCCAAAGCATCATCAATGATCTTGAGTACAACAAGATTGCCAAGTTGAACGATCAGATTTACGGAAAAAAAGGATTCGATTACTGGATTGAGTACAACATTAAGAAAAAGGATCAAACGGAATTAAAGATTGAAAAAAGAGAAAAAGAATACTCCGATTTAGGGTTCTCTCCAATCACAACCTCGAAGAAACCGTCACGAAGCGTAAAGCGTTCAAAACGACGAGCGATTAAAGCTGGATCTGGAACTTTTGAAGGTAAACCAACAACAAGCTCCAATAGAAAAACGAGAAAGAAACTTCAAAACACTATTGTTGGGTTGTATTCTCAATTCGAAGGATACAAAAGGAACATTGCTGAATTGGAAATCAAAAAGCAAGAGGCCCTCGATTTACTCGCAACTTACCAGCGTAAGCTTGACACATACAAAGATCAAATGGGACTTAACTGGGCGAGCTACACGGAAAAAGATGGCCTCTACACTTTCGAAGACTCAACAACCTTTGATATTCTAACGCAGGAATTCCAATTCAAACCTTCAAGTAAAGTCGAAGACTTTGAAATTCGATTGATAGCCATTCCAGAGTCGTGCCTTTCGAAAAATGCAGATGAAGTGATGCTACACATCAACCTCATTGATGCTGAACCGAACTACGATGCACGAATCAATTTAGAACTGAATGATGTTTTCGCCTCGGACAAATGGAAACTCCCTAACAAACTCTTCTCTGACAAAGACAGTGTTGCACTTCTTATTTTCTTCGAAGGTTTACTCGATAAAAAAGTTGACTTTACTATTATTGGACGTGGACAAGGTATTGGGAATTGGAACGGAACGCAGACGGTAAAAGCATACAAACCTAAAGAATTAGATCGTTACCCAAGAGCAGGAGCCAAAATGGATTCAAACTTCGTTCGATTGAGAAAATCGGAATTGTTCATCAACATGGACAGAAATATTGAAGTCAACGTGAACTCTTTCACTGACCCTGTTCGATCTTCACTGAATATTTCCAACAATAGCTTTGCTTCGGCAATGTCGAAATTTGGACTATCTAAAAATGATATTCTTTCAGCTTATCGTACGCACTCTATCCTGATGGCATTTAAAGCCGAGATCAATGTTTTGGCTGGAAAGTATTTATCACGCGAGGATGCCAGTAAAGTAATTGACCGATTCAATAAACGATTGGCGAAAACAAGAATTGCTGTTGGAAGAACGTCGTTTAAGTTAAGTGAATTCCAATAATTTAATTGAACGTACCTTTCGGGGAAATCAAAGAAATCGTTGTGCTTTTCCCATGTTCTGAACTCACTTTGAGCTCTCCATCATGGATATCAATTATATTTCGACTGATTGATAGCCCAAGACCTATTCCTTTTTCTATCGAATTGAATTCAGATTGTGCGAATGCTTCGGTTAGACCGTCTATTTTATGAGCTTTTATTCCCATACCGTTATCCATAATTACCACCTCACCAAAACCTTCATTGCCTATAAATGACACTTGGACAAGTGGTGAAACGTCATCTCTTCTATACTTAATTGCATTTTGGATTAAGTTCTGGAAGAGTTGGATGAGTAAGATTTTATTACCAAAAATCGTCTTGGGAAAATCATCAGCAATAATCACACTTCCCTTACTATGTTCTATTTCATAGAGTAAATTACTTTCGACGCTTGAAAAAATTTCCTTGCACTCAACATGCTCTTTCCGGACTTCGACATTTTTCGAACGTATGTAGACCATGATGTTTGTAATCAGGGCAATGGAATTGCTCGAACACAAATGGATAAGCTCCAAAGACTCTTTGGAATCCTCTGATATTGGTTCATCTTCCTCAAGAATATTTTCAGTTAGATTCCGAATTGAATGTATTGTAGCCTTTAAATCGTGAGAAAGTATGTGTGAAAAATTCTCCATGGTTTCCAAAGAATATTCCAAGGACTGATTTTTCTTAAATAGTTCCTTATTGATTCCTTTGTTCTTACGCCATAGAAAGAGAACAATGAGCGAAGCGCATGCCAGCAATATAGCAAACCATCGGATCTTCACAATTGACCGATGCTTTTCTTCGATCACTTCCTTTTGTTGATCAATATAAAACTCCTGCATATCAACATCATGAGATCTGCTAATTTCTCTGAACTTCTGATTGTCAACTTTCATCCATTTAAGAGCACTGTCAATCTCACCCAATTCTTCAAAGCATTCAGACAACTGACCATAAACATCCAGATAGGTACTGAAGTCAGTTCCTTTTGGAAACTTTGTCTTTCTACCCACATTCCACCGCTTTCTGATATTGGCCACGATTCTTGTAATGCACCATCAATTCATAAAGAGGCATCAAGCGATATAACAGGCTCTCAATGCTTCTTGATTTTTCTTCAGCTTCGAGCAGGTATTTTTCCGCTGTAAGAACATCCATGTCTTTCTCATAAGTCGCCAAGTTCATTTTACCAAGAATTACTGAAATAGGCTGATCATACTCATTTCCAAACGCGATGTTCATTTCAGAAATTGAGCGCACCGCAACCATATCATTTGGATCGGTAAAAAATAATTTATAGCTATAAAGAAAGCGCTTCTCGAATGGCTCCATTCTGTATTTGTTCTTATCCAGGTAGTCAAATATATCCTGAACCCTATCAGGAACCTTCTTACCTTCAGATAGCTTTCTTTCTATGTTCTCTGTATAATAAATTATGTACAATTCAGAAATATGCTTTTGTATGTCAATTCTGATATTTGAGCCAATACTATTAGCGAGTTCAATCGATTCCTGCAAAGCATCGACCCCAATCTTGAACTTATCGCTTTCCAAACAATACCTTGCGAAGTAATCTTTCCAATAGAACTGAATTATCGGATCATCGTCGTTTCGATCAACTTCATTAAGCAGCTCGTGCATACTTTTATAATCTCCTCCCAAACCACTGATTCTAACCGAAAGTAATTTTGACATCTTATTGTAAAAAGAACTAGGGCTAGGATTCTGCTGTTTCAGCTTGTCATTTTCTTCTGATGCTTTTGTCAGATAACCCGCTGAAATGTTCGATTGAATCGTATTCAATAATTTCTCATCTCCTATCCCCTGACCAACTGAAATAAAGGATTTCAGACAAAATATAAGGAGCACGCCTAAAAACTGAACTCGGATATTATCTTTTTTGTACACAGTGAAAATTTGATTAAGTGACTTCAAAGCTACAATAAATAGCATTAAATCAACCATTTAAAACTAAATAACATTTCAAAGAATCGCCAAAATGTAATTTTTTGGTAACCAATCCTCACCTACTTTGTTATTTAATTAAAGCAATTAATATCTCCGCCATGAAAAAGATCATCCTCTTCCTTATTCTTACTCTTCCATTTATTGCTCAATCGAACGACATCCTATTCAATCGACTAGAAAAGCTGAATGATAGGGACCAAAAGAAATGTCTTGAAGTTGCAAAACGTTACATCAAACTATTCCCCGAGAATGCATCTGCCTATTATTTTTCCAGTATCATTTACAATGCACGAGCGGATAAATCACGGTCAACTAGCGGTAAATACCGAAACTTGAAACGTGCAATTAGTCACGCAATCACCTTCGAAGAAAAAGATGATGGAACAATTGCATCCAATGTAAACTGGGATGATTTTACAGAAGAACTCACCGAACGCGCTTATGTTATCGCAGACAAACTAGAAGAAGAAAATGAGGAGAGATATAGCTCCGCTCTACTCGCAAAACTTCAAAAACTGGATAAAACAGTAGAAGTAAAGTTAGACGACATTGCGCTTGTTGAAACCTCTTCAGAAACAGAAACAGTCAAATTAAAGCCAATTGCCGTTGAAGTGGATGCCAATTCAAGTACAGAATTCTTCGGAATGCCATCTGGAAATGAGATCGTTACTTCTGCCAACCCTCAAGGTGAAAAAGAAATCCTACGAATCATTAATAAAGCACGCGTGGAAAAGGGAATGTCTGAGCTCGTTTTGGACGAAGACCTCTCAAATGCTGCTCGTTACCATGCTTATGATCTGGCCACCCAGAATTACTTCGATCATGCCAGTTTCGATCGATCTGGAGATGAATTAGTACAGGTTGGAGGCACATTTGATCGTATTAAGAAGTTCTATTCGAAGTCATTTGTGAACTCCGAAAACATTGCTGCTGGAAATAAATCTGCGCAGGCGACTTACACACAATGGTATAATAGCAAAGGGCATTACGACAACATGTTC
>CAJQOB010000024.1 GCA_905479845.1 uncultured Flavobacteriales bacterium | reverse complement strand
GAGATTTCTGCAATTGTACTTGCCGCAGGAGCGGGGATTACAGCGGGGAATGGCTGGTTGTTTCCTAAGAGTTACACACGCCTTCAATCGCTTCAACTTTCAACCAAACGCGGTTTGAAGATTATGATGAGCCTTGTGCCTTTCATTATCGCAGCTGGATTTTTAGAGAGTTATGTCACACACAATTACCAAAACCTTCCAGATTGGTCGAAGTGGGCATTGATCATTTTCTCGTTTGCACTCATCCTTTTCTATTATGTGTTCTACCCAATGTATGTGGCAAGAAAACATCCAGAATTGGTGCACGAAGAACAAGTTGGAAACTTCAAGCCAAAAACGACGTTCAACTTTGCCAAGATTCGAAGCTTTGGTGAAACAATGGCTGATTCATTCAGAATGTACCGCCTTCAGTTTGGTAAGTTCATGAAAGTCATCATGTTTATTGTTTTTCCTCTGATTGTTGGAATTGTTGCTTTTCAAGATTTGAATCATGTTGAGATGATGCAAAGAGAACATTGGTACGATTGGGCAGCTCAATTTGAGTTGATGATGGGTTACGGGTATTTGAGTGGTTATTGGAATATATTGGACTTAGTTGCAATCGGAACTTGGACAATCATTTACACATTAATTGTCGCTGCTGTACTTTGGAGCGTTCAAACAATCGGAGAGAAATTCTCATGGAAGAGCTTCTTCCAATTCATGGCGAAACGGGGTGCGGGAATTTGGTTGGCGAACTTCTTCATTTTACTCTTTGCATTCACACTTCCGTGGTGGGCATTGTTGATAGGTTTATTCTTATTTCCACTGTTCCTGCTCAATAGTGCAGCTGTTGGATTAGATGACAATAAGTTTGGAAAACGCCTCAGCCGTGGTTTCAAATACAGTGCTCAACATTACGGGAATAGCTTACTGATGCTAATCATACTTTTGCTGTTCGTTGCCTTGTTGATGCAGCCAATTGCGTCCATTTTTAGTATTCACGATTGGAAAGGCGAACCAACGGTAATGAGCGATTTACTTGACCTCGTTGCAGGTTTCGTGAAACGTGTCGCTTTGGCTTTGGATGGTGATCATATTTTCTGGAGTAATGTCACCCGACAATTGGTGTACGTTCTATTCATTATCATGTTTATTCCATTGGTGATCATTATGACGTCGTTTGGATACTACTCGGAAAGAGAGCGTTCGGAAGCGACAGGGTTGAAAAATGAATTCAAGAAATTCGGAAAGAGAAGTAGAACCAAAGAATCAAATGTAGATTTTGAATAGGTTGTTGCTCTATATCTGTTTGGTGATGCTCCCAGTCACACTTTCTGCCCAAGATAAAAAGGCAAAAACGTGGGAAACCGAGCGCGAATACCTGAAATATCAAAAGGAAAAGGGATACAAAGGTCCAACAGAATGGTACGGACCACAGCCTGCCGAAATGGATCCAGATGAATCTGGGTATGGAAATTATGGAGGGTCGAGCGGTCAAGGAATTCAATACGTTCCTCAAAGGCTTAGAAGAGATAGAGGAAGAAGAGGGTATAATCGTGGGGGTGGAAATGGAACCTTACCATCTGATCCGAAAGTACAGCGCCCACCGCCCGTACAGTTCGATATTGATCCTCCCGATGTAAATTTACCTGATGTTGACCCGCCAAATGTAGGTGGTTCATTCTGGAAAGTACTGTTGTTCATTTTGATCGCGGGTGTTGTTATTTTGATTTTGTACCTCATTTTCAAAAACGCGAAACCTATCGACAAGAAAGTTATTGTTGATGTTGAAGACGACTGGAACCCAGAGGTGATTACCAAATCAGAATTGGAATTACGCTTAGAGGCTGCCATGTCGGGTACGGATTACAGAGAGTGCGTTCGAATCTATTTCACCTTTATCCTGAAAGAGTTAATCCGTAAGGACTGGATCGCGTGGAAGAGAGAAAAAACGAATCATCACTATGTGATGGAAATGGCAGGAAAGCCGAATCAACTTGTATTCATGGAGTGCGTCCGTATTTATGACCTGGTCTGGTACGGTGAGTACGAAATAGATAAAGAAATTTTCGAAATGTTGCGTCCAACGCTGCAAGATTATTACAAAACCCTCGAGCCTGCAAATGACTAGACAGACGCAAATAGGGGTGTTTTTTGGTACCATTGTTTTCATGGTGCTCATGGTCTGGATGTTCTCTTCTGGAGGAGATGAGGAAAGAAAGCTTGCAAAGAAGGCTCGCCCAACTTTTGTGTCTTCCGATTGGGAGCCGGAGTATCAAATCAATGATAAGAATCCATTAGGGCTCTACCTTTTCACAAAACTTACTCAGTCCCATTTAGACAAGGGGCACGATGTTAAGGTCATCAATACAAGCCATGAATTAGACAGCTTGCACCTGGCGGATAGTACGGAAAAGACCTACATGTTTGTAGGGAACTACTTCGGAATGGACATTGATGAATTGGATTCAGTATTGAGTGATGTTCGAAGAGGTTCGCGCTTGTTCATCAGTTTTGATAATCTATACGACGAGCATTATTATCAAATTTTCGACTCCGTTAATTTTCAGTTTGACTACGATCACGAGGTAAATGTGTACGCCAACGGCAAGGCACATAACATGATCAACATATATCAGAAGGACACCGTTGCACGAAAATGGTGGGCCTTTGGTGATTATGGCTTTCCAGGAAGAAGCAAAGTACTCTCTTCATTTATGGAGATGCCGAACTTCTTGAAAGTTGAGTACGGTGAAGGATACCTGTACTTGCATTCTACACCTAATCAATTCTTCAACTATCAAATTAAGCGGAAGTCAGGTTATCGTTATGCAGCATTCGTGTTGAATAACCTTCCGAAAGATCAAGATGTTCATTTGCTAGAGTACGCTCGACTTCCAGATGATGATGGAGAGTACGACATTGATGATACGGGTGATAGCGAAATGGCGAAGCAAGATGATAGTTTGCTTCAGTTCATATTTAATGAACCGAACCTTCTCATCGCACTGTTGTTGTGTATTCTTGGACTTATTCTCTTTGTGATCTTTAGATCGAAGAGAACACGACCTGTTGTGCCATTTATTCCAAAGAAGAAGAACATGACAATGGCATTTGCCGAAACCATCACGTCAATTTACCTTTCGAAGAGGAATCCGTATGGCCTGCTGCAGGTACAACGAAAGAACTTTTATGATACGATTCACCGTTATTTCTTTGTTGATTTGAACCATCGAAATGGAGATCGCGAACTTCAGATTTTATCTGAAAAAAGCAATACACCTATTGAGGAAATTAAAGCCATCATTAGTAAATATGAAACGAAGCAAGCCGCATCGGTGAGCGAGGAATTCGTGGCAAACTTGGCGAAACAACGACATGCTTTCTACCGAAGAGTAGGAATTATTTCTGATAAGTTGGTGGAGCGCCTTCAAATGCGTGAAATGGTCTTTAAAAGAACAATGTGGCTCCCTGCAATCATGATTTTGGTGGGAGTGGTGACCATTCTCATCGGAATATATTTCCTTACGGTGTCCATTGGAATTGGGATTGTGCTCTGGCCGCTTGGAATGATTTTAACAGTACTCGGAGTTTTACGTTTGTCGAAACCGTACCTTACAGTTACCAAAGAACACTTGACATACTATTCTCCTTTGGGGCAAAAGACTGTCTTTAACCGAGCTGATTTAAATTCGACACAAGTTCTCAGAACAGGTGTTGTTTTGAATTTTAACAACAATAGAAAATTGATTATTAACTACTGGGATTTGAGTGCGTTCGATCGGAAACAATTCGAACGATTCGTGTCCAGACTTCATATTCAGGAATTATGATAAACGACGATTTAAACACCCCAGAAGGGAGCGGAACTAATCCAGAGAATTCAGGAAACCAAGACCATTCGAGCTATATGCCATCGGGAGGTCAGAACACTCCTACTCCGACCCCAACACCATCGACGCCAGATGTTCCACCTGCTGCGCCAACACCGCCTCCAGTACCAACGCCAGAGCCTACAAACTATGGTTTTGAACGTCAGAACACGGAGCTTTTGTGGGTAGCCCAAAAGGTAAACGATGTAAGAAATGAATTGGCGAAGTACATCATCGGTCAATCGGAGATGGTTGATTTATTGATGACAGGAATTTTCTCGAATGGTCACATTTTGCTTGAAGGTGCTCCAGGTGTCGCGAAAACCTTGTCTGCTAAGGTGCTTTCGAAGTCGTTGAATGTTGATTTCTCAAGAATTCAATTTACGCCAGATATGATGCCTTCAGATGTATTGGGAACTTCAGTTTTCAATATGAAAGAGTCGTCGTTCTCATTTAAGAAAGGGCCGATTTTCTCAAACATTGTACTCATTGATGAGATCAACCGTGCCCCAGCAAAGACGCAAGCCGCTTTATTTGAGGTTATGGAGGAGCGTCAAATCACGTATGATGGTCAGAAGTACCCAATGGAATTTCCATTTTTGGTTATCGCGACGCAAAACCCGATTGATCAGGAAGGAACATACAACTTACCAGAGGCACAACTCGATAGATTCTTGTTCAAGATTAAGGTTGGATATCCTGAGTTAGAGGAAGAAGAGCAAATCTTACAGCGCTACAAAAACAACATTAAAACACCTGTCTTGGATGATATCACAGCGGTGTTTAGTGCGGACGAAATTGCTAAAATTCAATCTGCAGTGGAGAAGGTAATCGTTGAGGATAACCTTGTAAAATACATCGCAGCAGTGACGCACAAAACAAGAAATCATGGGAAAATCTACCTTGGTGGATCTCCACGTGCGTCCTTAGCAATGATTCGTTCAGCGAAGGCGCTTGCAGCTATTCGTGGGCGTGATTTCGTTACTCCTGAAGATATTCAGTTTGTGGCTATTCATGTTCTCAATCACCGTTTGATCCTGACGCCAGAGGCGGAAATGGAAGGAACACTCGTTGAAGAGGTGATCGATGAAATCATTAAAACAATTGAAGTTCCACGTTAATTGATGATTAAATAACTTGAAGGTTTTATCTAAAATATATTTAACGCGATTGTTTTTCGCGGTGTTCGCAGGAGTCATTTTGCTCTATGTCATTGCCTATGCCGTGCCATCGATGACCTTTATTGCGCATGTTACATTGGCCTCGCTATTTGGCTTGACCATGCTCGATATCTTGCTCGTGTTTTCGAACAATGAACCACTAAAAGTGGAACGCGAAGTACAGGACCGTTTGAATCTTGGGGATGAAAATCAAGTGGCATTAACCATCACAAATTTGGGTTCACAACCGATCAACTTTACAATGATCGAAGGGTATCCAAAGGAAATGCAAGATCGATCTACGGAATTAAAAGGGACACTACTGGGTAATTCTCAAAAGACGTTCGATTATAATTTCACTCCGAAATCCAGAGGGACATTTGAATTTGGAGATGTGTTCATCATTATCCGCTCCATGTTTTTTATGGCATCGAGAAGAATAGACCTTCCGTTGTCACAATCAATTGATGTTTATCCGTCTGTGTTGCAGATGAAGAAGTACGAACTTCTGGTATTCCAACAGCAAAAGACGAGCATGGGGATCAAGAAGATTCGCCGTCTTGGAAACAACAGTGAGTTCGAGCAAATCAAGAGCTATGTTCAGGGTGATGAAATCCGAACAATCAACTGGAAAGCGACCAGTCGACGCAACGAGTTGATGGTGAATCAATACCAAGAAGAAAAGTCGCAGAGCATATACTGTATTCTCGATAAAAGTCGCAGTATGCAAATGGAGTTTGATCACCTTTCCATGCTTGATTATTCGATCAATTCGGCCCTCGTTTTTTCCAACATTGCACTGCGAAAAGGAGATCGAGCAGGGCTGATTACCTATTCCGATAAGATTGGAACAATGCTGGCTGCAGATAAGTCTTCAGGACAAATGCGCCGTATTCAAGAGTCATTGTTCAACCAGAAAACCCACTACAAAGAAGGAAATTACGAAGTGTTGTACAATTCCATTCGAAGAACAATTAAGCAACGAGCCTTGTTGATGCTGTTCACTAATTTCGAAACAGAATTCGCAATGCGCCGTGCTCTGCCTATGCTACGAAGATTGAATCAAAAGCACGTTTTGGTGGTTGTTTTCTTCCAAAACAGCGAGTTGCAAGAGTTGGCATACAAACCTTCTAAATCCATTCAAGAGGTGTATCAATCTACTGTTGCTGAGCGAATGATTTCCTTGAAGTCGAAAATGGCACGCGAATTGCGCCAAAATGGTATCCAAACAGTCCTTACACTTCCAGAAGACTTGTCGATCAACACGATCAATAAGTACTTGGAATTGAAGGCAAAAGGGGCGCTTTAGAATTTTACAGTAGAACTTTCTGCGAGTTAAATTCGAGATGTTACTTTGTTCGGAAATAGCATTTGATAGATAGAACACATATTAATGCTCACAAGAACTATGATTCAATATTTAAAATTTGTCGTATTCGTATTTGCGTTTACATCATGTGCGCAATCAAGTGAAAGCGACACTGCTGAAGTTACAGCAGATGAAATTCCTCAAACTCCCTTACTGGAGCAAGTGAAAGCGAACAATTATGCCGCAAAGAACCTCGAAATCCTTATTGATAAATCCGACTATACCCTGCAGGTGTACCACAAAGATTCGCTACTGATTACCTATCCATGTGTTTTTGGTTTTGATGCTGTAAGTGATAAAATGAAGGAGGGTGATGGTGCAACGCCAGAAGGGGATTTTGGAATTAGAAGCATGTACCCACATCGCAGTTGGGAGTATTTTATTTGGATCGATTATCCGAATGCAGAATCGTGGAATCGATTTAGAAAACGTAAAGCAGACGGAACCATCGAAAGCAGCGCAACTATTGGTGGCGAGGTTGGAATTCACGGCGTTCCAGAAGGAGCAGATGACATGATAGCTAACAAAACGAATTGGACTTTGGGCTGTATTTCCCTAACCAACGAGCACATTACTGATTTGTATAAATCGATTAGTTCGTCTACAAAAATCAAAATAGTTCCATAGAATAATCCCTAAATTAGGATTAACAGTTAATAAAAGAAAGCCATGATAAAGAAGAGAAGGGTGTTGAGGTTATTATCCTCGGGATTAACTCTACTTTTTCTGATGTTTGCCATCTCCAACGGACATTGCCAAATTTACGAAGTAACGAGAATTGAAGATCACAGAGTGGCTCAATACGATACACTTGACATTCGAAACGTGAAGGAGTTTTTGTTTTCTGGAAACTCGAAGGAACTGAAGTCAATTCGGGAATATGATTCAGATGGTTTTCTCATAGAACAATCGGATTACACGAAAGTAGGAAGAAAAAGAAACAAGCTATCAGTGGTACGAACCTATTCATACAATTCGGAGAGAACTCAACGTACTGAAATTTGGATCGACCCAACTGAGTCGGGCGGAGACACAACTTTTACAAGCGATGAAAGGTATGCAGAGGACGGTAAAATTTTATCAAAAATAGAAACAAGGAAATATTCTGGGGAGATAAGAACATATAACTACAGTTACGACGATTATGGTAACTGTAAATCGATTAGTGTTTCTGGAAGTTATGATAATTACAAGGAGCGCTTTGAGAATGAGTACGACTCAATAGGAAGGATTGTTGGGCAAGTACATACGCACAGAATAGGAACGAAGTATGAGCATTTGATAACCTATCATAGCTCTGGTGGGATCAAACAGAATTCCTTGGATAATGGACGTCTCATAGAGTCCTTCACGTATACTTCTGAGGGTGATATTGAGAAAAGAGACTACAAATGGGACAGCACGCAAATTAACAAAGAGGCGATTTATGTCAAAACGTGCGTACTGGGTTCAGAGCAATATGAATATGATGAGCGCGGTTTACTAATTCGTCGATTTACTGCGGTTAGTGATTTTCCAATGAACTATTCGGAAGATTCGACGGGGTACTTCTTTAAGTACTCATCCGAGTGATTAAATAGAAATCAAAAGACCATAAAAAAAGACCGAACAACTCAATGAACGGCCTTTTAATTCTTGTCGAATCAGCGCTTATTCTGCGTTGTACTCGATAGTTGCAGTTGTTTCAGAACCCAAAACAGATCCTATTTGCTTCAACTTCAATTCTTTGTTCTTCAACTTGATGATGTCCCAAGTATCAACAGTATTTCCGTTTGTCAATAAAAGTTGAGTTTTGTCAGAGTTGAACCCCCAAGTTCCAGTAGTCGTTGAAGCTGGAAATGGGCTAACAGTAGTAACCTGAGTAAAACTTCCGTCTTTTTCAATAGTCAACTCAGAAGTGCTTGATGTTGTTGTTCCTAACACAGTTTCGTACGTGTATGACGAAGACACCCATGAATTCGTAATACGCATCTTCGCAGTTAGAAGCGAGTAATTAGCACCTTCTTCGTATTTATCACAAGCCGTGAACGAAATCGCTACGATGAAAAGGAACGCAAGTTTTGTAAATATTGATTTAATCATTTTAATAAAATTGTTGGTTGATTTATTGTGCAAAAATACGGAATACGAAGTAAATGCAAATCAGATGCTTAAACTTGTTGAAAGTTGGAGTGGAATTTTTGAGTTTAAATTAGTGGTTTTACAGCGGAGAGACTCCATTTTTTAGGCTGGGTAAATGAGTTGTGATTGAAAAACTAGCTGAAGTCCAATAGAAACGAATTATGTCGCATAGATTTGCGCGTCAACATTAAACAAGTTCAGTATATTTGTTCGCACTCGATCAATAGTGAATAGCAATGGATAGAAATCAGCACTTATTAGAAAAACGTGAGTCCTCTAAAATTGGAGGGGGCGAAGCTCGAATCAAAAGACAACACGATCAGGGAAAATTAACAGCTAGAGAGCGTGTTACTTTGTTACTTGACGAAGGTTCTTTTCAGGAAATTGGGGCACTTGTTGAACATACATCAACCTCTTTCGGATTGGATAAAATGAAATTCCCAGGTGATGGAGTTGTAACAGGTTTCGGAACTGTTCATGGAAGATTGATCTACGTATTTTCTCAAGATTTCACCGTTCTCGGAGGTTCACTTTCGAAAACGCATGCAGATAAAATCTGTCGAATCATGGATTTGGCAATGCAGAATGGAGCACCGCTCATCGGGTTGAATGACTCAGGTGGGGCTCGTATCCAAGAGGGTGTAGTTTCATTGGCGGGTTATGCTGATATTTTCTATCGAAATACGCGTGCTTCTGGTGTAATCCCACAGTTGAGTGTAATCATGGGACCGTGTGCAGGTGGTGCAGTGTACTCTCCAGCTTTGACGGACTTCGTTTTCATGGTTGAGGATACATCGTACATGTTCGTTACAGGGCCAAACGTGGTGAAAACAGTAACGCACGAAGAGGTAACATCTGAGGATTTGGGTGGAGCAAAAGCGCACGCTGAGAAATCGGGAGTGAATCACTTCACTGCAGGAAATGACGTAGAAGTGATCAAGCAAGTTAGAGACATTCTAACATACATGCCTCAGAACGCTGAAGAGCTGGCACCAATGACAACTCAGTTTGAGTTTACTTCTGCAAAGAATAAAGCAATTCAGTCAATTCTTCCAGATAACGTTAACCTCCCTTACGATATCCGTAAAGTTGTTGATTCATTAATTGATGATGACAGTTTCCGTGAAGTTCACGAAGATTTCGCGAAGAACATCGTAGTAGGTTTTGCTCGATTAGAAGGAAGAACAATTGGAGTTGTTGCTAATCAACCAGCAGCATTGGCTGGGGTTTTAGACATCGATTCATCTAGAAAAGGGGCACGATTTGTTCGTTTTTGTGATGCATTTAATATTCCATTATTGGTAATTGAAGACGTTCCAGGATTCTTGCCAGGAACAGATCAGGAGTGGAGAGGAATTATCTCACACGGAGCGAAATTGTTGTACGCATTCGCAGAAGCAACAGTTCCAAGAATCACTGTCATTACGCGTAAAGCTTATGGTGGTGCATTTGACGTTATGAATTCAAAGAGCATCGGAGCAGATTTAAATTTTGCCTGGCCAACTGCAGAGATTGCTGTAATGGGAGCAAAAGGAGCGGCAGAAATTATTTTCAAACGCGAAATCGCAGCAACGGATAGTCCAGAGGACAAATGGAAAGAAAAGGAAGCAGAATACGCTGACATGTTTGCTAATCCATATCGCGCTGCAGAACGAGGAATTATTGATGAGGTGATTCTTCCAGAGGAAACGCGTTCTAAACTAATTGTTGGGTTCAAAATGTTGGAAAACAAAGTTGAATCACTTCCGAAGAAAAAGCACGGCAACATTCCACTTTAGTGAATTATTCTTACTTTCAAGGATGCGCGTAATTATAAGTTTACTCTTCCTTTTTTCGCTTAGCACCAGCTTTGCTCAGGATAGATATTACTATTCTGTTGATTACGACTACTCGTACGATAAAGAGGATTATAAGCGCAAGTATCCATACATTAAAAATTATACCCCGGCCTTTCTTGGTTTAGTCGCGGGATATAACTTTCTAAAAGCACAAGAAGTTGAAGCGGGCTTAACGTTTAATTTTGTTGAAACAACTACAAGTTTCGGAATGACTGGTGGCTATCAACTTCTATACAGACGTTCGCTCGAACGTGAACTGAATGGAATTGATTTTGAAATGGGTATTTACGGACTAGTTTCAATGGGAATGGGCGTGAACTATAATTTTTCCAACGATGTTTCGGCATTTGGTTTCAAGCCTTTCATTGGCACTTCGATCTACCATTTCCAATTGCTTTATGGATATAACTTCCTACGGAAAAAGAAACAGGAATGGTACCAACTATCCAGACACAGTTTAAGCATTCGTTACGTAATACCACTAAAAGCGAGTCAGCAAACATATTACTACCTTCCTCCCGCCCCGAGTTACGGAGACTTGAAGGGCTTGAATAAGAA
>CAJQOB010000023.1 GCA_905479845.1 uncultured Flavobacteriales bacterium | reverse complement strand
TTACCAAAGCAGCCTAAGAAAATAGTTGTTGTTGGTTCAGGAGCTATCGGTGTTGAGTTCGCATACTTCTACAATGCAATTGGGACTGAAGTAACAGTTGTTGAGTACATGCCGAACATTGTTCCAATTGAGGACAAAGATGTTTCTAAGCAATTAGAGAAATCATTCAAGAAAGCTGGAATCAAAGTAATGACTGGATCATCTGTTGAATCAGTTGATACTAGTGGATCTGGATGTAAAGTTCAGGTGAAAACGAAAAAAGGAGAAGAAACAATCGAATGTGATGTTGTTCTTTCTGCAGTTGGTATTGCTGCAAACATCGAGAACATTGGATTGGAAGATCTAGGAATCGTTACAGATAGAGGTCGCATCTTGGTAAATGATTATTACCAAACGAACATGCCAGGTTACTACGCTATTGGTGATGTTATCCCTACGGCTGCATTGGCTCACGTAGCTTCTGCAGAAGGAATCATTTGTGTTGAGAAAATCGCGGGTGAAAATCCAGATGTATTGGATTACGGAAACATCCCTGGATGTACATACTGTTCTCCTGAAATTTCATCTGTTGGAATGACGGAAGCTGCTGCAAAAGAAGCAGGAATTGATATTAAAGTTGGAAAATTCCCATTCTCCGCATCAGGTAAAGCAAGTGCTGCTGGAGCGAAAGATGGATTTGTAAAATTGATTTTCGATGCGAAATACGGTGAGCTACTTGGTGGTCACATGATTGGAGCGAATGTTACAGAAATGATCGCTGAGATCGTTGCGGTTCGTAAGTTAGAAATCACTGGTCACGAATTGATTAAAACTGTTCACCCTCACCCTACGATGTCGGAAGCGGTGATGGAAGCTGCTGCGGCTGCTTATGATGAAGTAATTCACTTGTAGATAATCAGACGCGCTCCGCTTTTAGATTTCTTGACACGGCTGCGCATTTGGATAGGTTACAAATTTGAAATATTGAAAACGCTGGTTCTTTGGGATCAGCGTTTTTTTTTTGGATTAGTTGGATTAGTTGGATTAGTTGGATTAGTTGGATTAGTTGGATTAGTTGGATTAGTTGGATTAGTTGGAGGATATCACAATCGATCGGATGATACACGTACCGAGTACTGCGAAAGCCACAATCTGTACATGTATGCCGCGTTAGGGATAGAAATAAAAAGCCCGCAGCTTGCGAGGACTTGAAAATGGATAGCCCGACCCAATGGGGAACGCCCAAATAGTGGTGAAATTGAACGGAATCCATATCTTTAGTGAACCAATAACAGGCAATATGAATTACACTGTGTCCAATACTATTAATGCATCGTTGGAGGATGTATCCAAGAATTTTCTTGATTCTGAAGGAGTGAAACACTGGATGGAAGGCCTCGAAAGGATTGAGCATATTTCAGGAACTCCAGGGAAAGTAGGAGCTAAAAGCGACTTTTATTTCCTCCACAAAGGCAAGGAGATGAAGATTTCCGAAACCATTCTGGAAGAGGACATGCCAAATCAGATGAAATTTAGTTATCAAAGTCCAATGGGGTACAACGAGGTTGAAATGATCTTTGAAAAGATTGACGATTCGAGTGTGAAGCAGATCAACAACAGTTATTTTAAGTTAACGGGGTTCATGAAGCTCTTTGGATTTTTGTTCAAGGGGATGTTTAAGAAGCAATCGATGAAATTCATGATTGCGTTCAAGAAGTATGTTGAAGGGTAGTTGGATTTCCAGATGCGCTTCGGTCTGCAAGGTACAGACTTAAAAAAGGTAGATTAAGAAAATCAACTTGTTTAAATTATGAATCGATTAATTCTTTGCGCGATGTTCGCTCTATTATGGATTGGCACTTCCGCTCAGGAACATCAATTCCTCAACAAGCGCGAAACAATTGTCGAGAACGGAGTCTACAAAATGATTCAATATGACGCCCTCGATTCTCTCACATTTATGGACGAGTTTTCAAATGGATACTATTCAATCTATAATGAAGAGGGTGAAAAAGTCAAGTCGAATTCTTACAGGTCCCACATCGACAAGAACGGAGCAGCGATTCACGAAGAATACATAAATTATTACATATACGACTCGCTTGGTGAACAGATTGGCATGATTCAAATGTTCCCCGAGCTGGACGAACCGTTCAATATTATCTCACTGAAATCAATTTCTGAGGATAGAAAGACTGTTCGAATTGCCAGCTTGGAATCAGATTTTGATGGGGACGAATTCATTTTTAAAGAGTACCCGTACTCACGGCCTATAAAAGGGATTGGTGACACCATTAATATTGATGGATCACATTATCGCGCTTATGGCGTTCTCGACTCAGCACTTTACCTCGACCTCTTTTATGCCGAAAATGGATCAATCGACTCTACGATCTTTCACTCTAAATGCAATGGAACAATCAGAGGAATGAAATGCTCTACCAAAACAATTTTCAGCTATTCTTCCAATGGAGCAATTCTCGGTAAGTTCATCACCTATCGCACCAGTACATCAGAAGTAAATCCCTATTTAACAAAAGAGGTCAGATACATGGAAAACGGACTCATTGACTCAATAGAAACGAACTATCTCAATTCTTCCATTGATGAAACAACTTTATTCAGGTTCGAATATAAATTTAGAGAGGATTAATACAAGATGTCGATCTCCATTCTCCTTCCCTTTTACAACGCTTCACCGTGGATTTCAGAAACCATTCAGTCCATTCAAAGACAAACCTTCGAGGACTGGGAACTGATTGCCATTAACGATTTCTCTACAGATAACTCGAATTCAATTCTTCAAGAACTAGCTAAAGAAGATTCACGAATTCGAATCTATCAAAACAATGAAAAAGGAATAATTCCCGCTCTTCAGTTAGGACTTTCGAAAGCAAAAGGTGAGTTCCTTACACGAATGGATGCTGATGACATTATGCCTGACGACCGACTGCAGGTAATGGTCGAACGATTGAAATCACTTCCCACCAAATCCGTTGTAACAGGAAAAGTCAAACACTTCTCGAACAAACCCGTTTCTGAGGGCTATTTGAACTATGATGCTTGGTTGAATGAACGAGTAGAAAAGGAAGATTACTTCGACCACATGTATCGCGAGTGTGTTGTTGCTTCCCCAAATTGGTTAACTCGAACCGATGAGATTAAGAACTTCAATATTTTCGCGAAGCTTAATTACCCTGAGGATTACGATATGACCTTTCATTGGATGAATAATGGATTCACTATTCACGGGGTCAATGAAACTACTTTGCTTTGGAGAGAACACCCACATCGGACTTCTAAAAATTCGGATGCTTATAATCAGAAAGCACTCTTTCAGTTAAAGTTGAAATGGTTTTGCAAACTCAACGGCACCTCAT
>CAJQOB010000022.1 GCA_905479845.1 uncultured Flavobacteriales bacterium | reverse complement strand
TCCAGAAGTTGCAACACCGCCAGCATTAGAAGCCTTTCCAGGTGAGAATAAAATCTTTGCATTTTGGAACTCGGTAATAGCCTCTGGAGTACAAGGCATGTTGGCTCCTTCACCTACACAGATGCATCCATTGGCTATAAGAACCTTAGCTTCATCTCCATTCAATTCGTTTTGAGTCGCACATGGGAGAGCGATATCACATACTACACCCCAAGGTCTTTCTCCAGCTACGTATGTAGCAGATGGATATTGATCTACATATTCTTTAATACGGCCTCTTTTTTCATTTTTAAGCTCCATTACATATGCAAGCTTCTCACTATTGATTCCTTCTTGGTCAAGAATATAACCTCCAGAGTCTGAGAAAGTAATGACTTTACCTCCGAGTTCAATAACTTTTTCTGCTGCATATTGAGCTACGTTTCCAGCTCCAGAAATAACAACAGTTTTTCCTTTAAAGCTTTCGCCTTTGGTCTCAAGCATGTTTTGAGCGAAGTATACATTACCGTATCCTGTTGCTTCTGGACGAATCAAAGATCCTCCCCAGTTCAAACCTTTACCAGTCAAAACACCGGTAAACTCATTACGGATTCTTTTGTACTGACCGAACATGTAACCGATCTCACGACCACCAACTCCGATATCTCCAGCAGGAACATCTGTGTTTGGTCCGATGTGCTTACACAGCTCCGTCATGAAAGATTGACAAAAACGCATTACTTCAGCGTCTGACTTCCCTTTTGGATCGAAATCAGATCCACCTTTTCCACCACCCATCGGCAATGTTGTCAACGAATTTTTGAAAACTTGCTCAAATCCTAAGAATTTTAAAATAGACAAGTTTACAGAAGGATGGAAACGAAGTCCTCCTTTGTATGGTCCGATTGCCGAGTTAAACTCAACACGGAAACCTCTGTTAACATGCACTTCACCATTATCGGCAGTCCATGGAACACGGAACATGATTGTGCGCTCTGGCTCAACCATTAGATCCAAAATTTTCGCTGCTTTGTACTTTGGATTTTCCTCTATTACTGGGATTACCGCTTCAGCAACTTCGTGTACCGCTTGAAGGAATTCAGTCTCATGACCGTTTGACACCTTCACTTTCTCCATGAATGCATCAATTTCCGCTTGATATTTATTAGACATATAGTTTGATTTAATACAGTGTGGCAAATGTATGTATTTTTTGAATTCTTATTTAAAACTTGAGTAGATTTTAGAATAGAACTTAGGTTTAAACAATTCGGGATGTTTGAAGTCCTATTGTGAGATATTGATACAACTATCGAAACTCTATTCAATTTATTAATTTTACGCTGAAAATATTTTTGCCCGATTTTGGCAACTTTATGAAAAGTAGGAACGTCTCATGAACGAACACAAGTTCCGACCTAAGTTTTAAATGATGAAAAATATAACTCCTAAGCTGCTATTACTTATTACCTTCCTAACAGGCTCGTTTGCAGCAAGCAGTCAAAATTCAGTATGTCTTGGTACAGATGCTTCAGTTTGTATCGGATCATCTGTAACTATTAACGATTGTAATCCCGGGGGACCCGGATCTCAAGTGATACAAATGTCTACTCCGACAGCCGTCCTTCTAGGCGATGATTCATGGAGTCCTGCCATACCGATTGGGTTTGCTTTTAGTTTTTACGGAGTAAACTATGCTCAATGTACAATCGGTTCCAATTGTATATTATCTTTCAATTTGGCAAATGCAGGAGGTTTCTGCCCTTGGGGACTTGGGGGGGTAGGAACTTTACCAAATCCAGCTGTTGCTCCTGCCCTAAATGCAATCATGCCGATGTATAGTGATATTAATCCTGCTCCTTTCGCTTCCCCTGGTGGTTCAGTGGAATATGAAACTATTGGTACTGCACCAAACAGGCGATTTGTCGTTTTATGGAGGGATATTTCATCTTTTGGATGTAATGGGGACTGTAACTACACAGGACTCATTCTTTATGAAGGAAGCAACAATATCGAAGTACACATAGGACAGAAAGCTCTTTGCCCAGGCTGGAATGGCGGACTAGCAATTCAAGGTACTGAAAATCCTACAGGTACTCTTGCTCACATAACTCCGGGTAGAAACAACACTCAGTGGAATGCAAATCAAGATTCTAGAAGATGGACTCCGATCTCAAGTACTAACACATCAGACTACACGTTAACTCAGATTCCATACAATCTAATTCTTAGTCCGAACTCAATATTAAACTGGTCAAGCACACTTGGTACTGCTGCACCATACAACAATGGTACAATGACTGTGAACCCTGTCCTTCCTGGAGCCATTGGCTATTTTTTAACTGCAGGGGGTGCGTGCACTGGGCCAGGTGGAGCTGGAGCAGTTTCGGATACAACATGGATCACCGGAGTAAGTTCTCAAGTTTCTGCAGCGTCTACTCCAGATATTTGTTCTGCAAGTCAAGGTACAGTGACCGCGACACCTCTTGTTGGTATCCCAACATATACTTATGATTGGCCGACACTTGGGAATGCAAATACTCAAACGGTTACAGGTGTTCCTGCAGGTACATATCAAGTTATTATGACTGATGGTAACGGATGTAGCTCAACTGCGAACGTAACTGTTGGAGACACTCCTGCAACATTCTCCGGAACAACAACTGTAGTTTCTTGCCCTGGAGGTAATGATGGAACTGCAACAGCAATAATGAATCCTGTTCTCGGAAATATCACCTATCAATGGGATGATCCATTGATGCAAACGACAGCAACAGCAGTTGGCTTAACTGCAGGTCAATACAACTGTACTGTAACTTCTGATGTTGGCTGTACAGATATCGTAACTGTTGACGTTACTGAAATCCCAGGAATGATTGGTGTTATTGCGAGTCAGTCGGATGTAACATGTAACAGTGGAAATGATGGAATCATTGATGTTGATGTTACTCAAGGAACTGGACCCTATACTTACTCTTGGGACAATTCAGTTTCAACAACTGACGTTGCGAACGATTTATTTGCTGGTACACACACTGTAACAGTAACAGATGCGAACGGTTGTGTAATTACGATTACGGGTACAATTGGAGAGCCAAATCCATTATCAATTACAAGTCTTACACCTGACACTCAAATTTGTCCTGAAGATGATATCATGCTGACGGTTGTTGGGTCAGGAGGATCGAGTCCTTATACATTCACTTGGACTGAAGCAGGGACGGTTATTGGCACAGGAACAACTATCACGGTTGATCCAGCTGTAACGAACACTCAATATTGTGTAACACTTTCTGAGGTATGTGGATCTCCAACAGATGATGCATGTATGATTGTAACCTTCCCTACTCCAATTGAGCCTTCGGCTATTGTTGATGAAGCTGAGAAATGTATGCCGGGAAGATTCGAATTCACAAATACTTCAACAAATGCTGCAGAGATTGCAACAACGTACTGGGAATTTGGTCCTGATGGAGCAACAATCGAAACTGGTGCAGATTCTACGCACTACCAGTTTAATGAAGTTGGAGTGTTTGATGTGATTATGACAACGACATCAATTTATGGATGTGTTTATACTGATACGATGAAACAAATCGTTGAAGTGAAGCCAAATCCAATTGCAGATTTCACCTTCTCAAATAACCCTACTACGATATTCGAACCAGCAGTTCAAATGCAAGATCGTTCATCAGTTGACGTGATCGCACACAGCTGGTACAGCCCTTACTCAAATCCTTCTGCTAGTGGAATTTCGGACCCTAAGTTCTATTTCCCAGAAGAAGTTGGAACTTACCCAGTAACACTTGCTGTTGTAACGGAGCACGGTTGTGTGGATACATTGACATTGTACTTACATGTTGTTCAGGACATCTTGTTCTTCGCTCCGAACGCTTTCACACCAGATGGTGATGAGTTTAATCAAGTATGGAAAGCTGAGATTCAAGGAATCGACGTGTACGACTTTGATTTGTTCATCTTTAACCGTTGGGGAGAAGTAATTTGGGAAAACCACGATCCATCAGTTGGATGGGATGGTACCTACAATGGAAAAATCGTACAAACTGGAATGTACACTTGGAGAGCTCGTGTGAAGGACTTGTATAATGATGCTAGTTACGAATTCAATGGCTCAATCAATATTTTGAAATAAAGACACTTAAGAAATAACATTCAAAATCCCTTTCTCTTAGTTGAGAAAGGGATTTCTTTTTTCTTTGGTATCGTTTTTGTCTTACTAGAGAAAATAGTTTGTAAGTTTGAAAAAATATCAACCATGAAGAAAATAATCATACCCATAGGAATTTGCGCTTCTCTCATTCTAACATCATGTGATGTATTGAATGATGTTGCAGAAGTACTCGTAGACGGAACAGAAACAACAGACACGAAACCATCGTTAACAAATGGTGAAGTTATTCAAGGACTGAAAGAAGCCTTGAACGTTGGAATCAAGAACTCTGTAGATCTTACATCAGTAACAGATGGATTCTTAGGTAATGCTGATATTCGTTTGCCATTTCCAGAAGATGCTCTTCGTGTAAAAGAAAAAGCACTTGAATGGGGCTTAGATGGACAAGTTGAGAAATTTGAAACAACATTGAACCGTGCTGCTGAGGAAGCTACAAAAGAAGCTCTTCCAATCTTCAAAGATGCTATTTTAGGAATGAGCATTTCTGATGGATTCACTATTTTGAATGGTGGAGATGGAGCAGCAACGAGTTTTTTAAAGGAAAAAACAACAGCAGAATTAGTTGCAGCATTTGCACCTAAAGTTGAAGCGGCAATCGCAAAAGTAAAGCTGACTGAATACTGGGAGCCAATCGCTTCAAAGTATAACACCTTTGCAAATCTTCCTTTAACGAATGCGGAACCTGTAAATACAAATTTGAACGAATATGTAACAGAAAGAGCAATCTCAGGATTATTCCACATGGTTGAAATCGAAGAAAACAAAATTCGAAATGATCCTTTGGCGCGTGTAACAGATATTCTTCAAAAAGTATTTGGAAGCCTCGGAGGTAACTAAAATTAGATAAACCGATTTACTAAAGTCCCGACGATGAATGTCGGGACTTTTTTCGTTTAATTCGAGAGAGAATACCTATTTTCATCGAACAAAATCGACTAAATGCAATACCCGCACACCGAATTGGTTCTAAACGACAAAGGTCAAGTTTATCATTTGGGATTATCCCCTGAAAATGTTTCCGATAAAGTTATTCTTGTCGGAGATCAAGATCGTGTAAATCTGGTTGCTTCATTTTTTGATTCAGTTGAGCACAGCTCACAACACAGAGAGTTCGTGTGCAAAACGGGAATGTATCAAGGAAAGAGAATCAGCGCAGTCTCTACGGGAATCGGAACAGATAACATCGACATTACGATCAATGAGCTGGATGCACTTTTCAATATCGACCTTGAAAAAAGAGAAGACAAAAAGGAGAAAACATCTCTCACAATGATTCGAATTGGCACCTGCGGAATATTACAACCTGAAGTACCCGTTCATTCCTATATTCTTTCGACGCATGCTTTCGGGTTGGACAACGTGGCTCATTACTACGACATCCCATTTAGTGCTGAAGAAGCGGAATTGAATACGGCGATCAATAAGGCTGTACCTCTACCCGACGCTATCAATACCTATTTGGCAAAGGCTTCGGAAAGCGTAACCGAGAAATTGCGATCTGATCAAACAGTAGAAGGAATTACGATTACTTCAAGTGGATTTTATGGTCCACAAGGACGTCAGCTTCGACTTCCAAACAGAACAAATGAGCTCAACGAACAGTTAACGGCATTCAAACACGGAGGTTCTAGAATCACCAACTTCGAAATGGAAAGCTCGGCGCTTTTTGCTCTTGGAAAAGGACTGGGGCATCATTGCGGAACCATCTGTCTCGGAATTGCGAATCGACCAAATAAAAACTTCTCAAAAGACTATTCTCAGCATATGTTGAAGCTAATTCAG
>CAJQOB010000021.1 GCA_905479845.1 uncultured Flavobacteriales bacterium | reverse complement strand
GATCGATAAAGGAAAGAAAAGATACAGTTATCCAATACATAATTTTAAATTTGAAAAGTCTTTTAGAAAAACAATCAGTGAAAACTCATTAATTTGTTGAAAACTTCAGGTTCATCGGACACACAAAGATGGGCGCTACCGAAGAGAAGCATCTAACGGGGTATCACGGTTTCTATTTAGTCGGCAAGTCGAACTACATTGAACTTTTTCATCCGAATAGTATGGATGATGAAATGAATGAGCCCGGGACAATTTGGATCTGTCTAGCTTCACTCAAAGCAAATTATTTAAAGAAACTGAATAGTGAGAAACTTGATTTTATCACATTTGAATCTGACGATTATTTCAATGAATTGTCGCTATTAGTTGAGGACTCAATCATGCCGATTACGACACGCGAAATGAGGAAGAGTCTATATGAAGGTTGGGCAAAAAAGAAGTACCATGATTCTGTAACATTTTTACCTGTTGACTATAACAGCCCGGAAGAATCTGATTCATCTTCCAATTATTTAATGAAGGATGTCAATGGAATAGGGGTAAGCTTAAACCCTGCCGATAATTCAAAAGTGATCAGGTATTTAAAAGAAATTGGGTACAATTCAGTTTCAGAGTTCAATGGTTTAACCAGGCTTTCAAATAATGAACAATTCTTTGAACTACATCCATCTGAAAATCATAACTCGCTATCAATTAATCGATATTACATTCAGTTAAATCAATCTGTTGAACGAAGTACTGAGATAATTGGTAATTCTAGAATTGAGTGTGACGGAAAATCAGCGATCTGGATTTTTGAATTATAGCACATAACATCGCTAATACTTCATCGCGAAGCAGTATATTCGAGAGCTTGGTACAACGAAGTAGTTTGGCATCGTTGCGTACTACATAATCTCAATAGAGTAATTAATGCTTGATCCCCTCGTTTCCTCACAATGGTTAAATGACAATTTGAATAGTTCGGATCTGGTTGTGCTGGATGCAAGTGTACCCAATAATAAAGCTGGATTAGCTCCGAAATTTGGAAGTAAAAAGATCAAGGGATCTCAGTTTTTTGATTTAAAAGGATCATTCAGTGATCCCAATGGATTATTTCCCAACAGTTTCCCAAGTGAAGAGCAATTTGAAAATGGTTGCAAATCTCTGGGAATCAATAAATCCAGTTGTATTGTTGTGTATGACAACCTAGGCATCTACACAAGTCCGAGGGTTTGGTGGATGTTTAAAGCAATGGGGCATCAAAAAGTTCACGTGTTAAATGGAGGTCTCCCCAGTTGGATTAATGATGGTTTTGAAACGGTAGAGCACTTTGAATCAGTAAATTATAAAGGTGATTTTGAAGCGCAATTGCAACCAGAGTTCCTTAAATCCATAGATTTTGTTAGGTCGAATATATCTGAGAAGAGTCATTTGTTAATTGACGCTCGATCGGAGGGAAGATTTAATGGTACAATTGATGAGCCAAGAGCAGGATTGAGATCTGGACATATTCCAAATTCGATAAACATTCCGTTTGGTAGTTTACTTGAAAATGGAACATACAAATCAAGAGCTGAACTAAAGAAAGTTCTCAAGGTTTCTGAAATTGATGATCGCCCGATAGTTTTTAGCTGTGGGTCGGGAATTACAGCTTGTATCGTTTTATTGGCAGCTGAACTAGTACTGAAAAATGATACATCTATTTATGACGGATCATGGACAGAATATGGAAGTTTGACAAACGAAAGTACCAACTACAACTAGGAACCCTTATCAGTGACATGTACAAATCAAACGTAGAATTTCTTCGAAAGCAGACTGAAGTTGCCCTTATGAAATTGTATGAGCTTAGCTTCGATGATACGATGCTTTTTCATCTGAGCGTAGATGATTCAGAAAAGAGAGAGTTAAAAACCAATATGGATGAGATTATGAATTTCTGGGTGCTCCCTAAAATGGTCGGAAAAGAATTTTCATTGTCAGAAATCACTGAATTGTTGACGACACCGAAAAACGAAATCCCTCTTTGGGTTAAGCTATCCGAGGTAGAGAAGGGTAGAGTGTATCAAATGGAAATCAGCAAACGATTTAGAAAATTGAGAGTTATAAAAGAACGGCACAATGATTCAGAAATTCTTCCATTTTTAGAGAAGGACAACTAACTCAAGGTAAAATCACCCACAAGCGTCCATAATGCTTCATTCTTCCTGCGTATTCTCCTGCATCGGTTCCAACTCCCGCATATAAATCAACGTGTCCAGCACCTTTGATCGCACCTCCTGTGTCATGTACAATCAGAATACGGTATTCATGTTTCACAAAATAACCGTTGGAGTCCAATACTGGAACTTCCCCCAATAGAATGGCTCCTTTCGGTAGGTATCGAGAGTCACTGGCGATGGAGACAAAGTCAACGAGTGGAACGCCTGCAGCTCCAGATGGTTCTTTGAACGATTCTTGAAAGAATACATAAGACGCATTCTTCATTAATATCGAAGTGCTATCGGGATTCGATTCAAACCACGATTTTATCGATTGCATGGAAATGTCTTCCTTAGAAATATGCTCCTGATCAATGAGGTAGCGTCCAATGCTAAAATAGGCTCGGTTGTTTTTCCCTCCGTAGGAAAACAGCTTTCTGTTTCCATCTTCAAACTCAACATATCCTGATCCTTGTACCTGCATCGAAAAAACATCAAAGTAATTCTTGGCATAAGCTAGTTCCAGGTTCTTACCGCTGAGCATATTCTTTTCGTCAATTTGCTCTCTGGATAATCGGGTTAAATAACTAGAATTTGGCTTTTTGTAAATCGGATATTTGAAAATACTGTCTTTTTTTCGTCGGACTTCAATCACAGGAATATAATAGCTCGTGAACTGAACATTGCCCATTTTATCCGATCCCCAAATCTTTTGGAGCTGAAGGTTCGAAACATCAATAGTGTCCGACTCATTCTTCTGTAAAAGCTCCTTTATGGATCGAAGGTTTTTGTAATTGTAATAAAGGCTTCGTTGAGGAGAGGCCGCTCCCGACCCTTTCTTTTGAAGGTACTCCAAATTCAAACGAAGGGCTTTTTTTAGTTGTTCCCCATTTGCAATCACAACTTTGCTCAAAGTAGTGTCCTTTTCGAAGAGACTAGACATTTCGACAAGTGTGTCCAGCTTTCCATCGTTTGTGAAATCACCTTTTTTTTGGGATTCAGACGGTGGCTCCTTAGATTGATTACCAATTTCATTCTGTGGATAAGAGCATGCACTGAGCAATAGGAAATTGCAAATCACTAAAACTTTAACTGCTTTCATTCTCCGAATCTTAGATTTGGTTTGAATATAGGGAAATTGCAATAAATCTATTTCGCAATATGACGATATAGATATTTACCGCAACCGATTACTATCTTTAACTCATGAGGAAGTTATGGATTACCGATATGTTGGCTCTGCTATTGATTCTAGTGTTACTCTGGAACATCAGACCCAGACCTTCTCAACTGGATGCCCTGGAATTTAAAGGGAAAACGACTTCAGCAACGGGTCTCACCGTCCAATTTCTAGGAAACACAAATATCCTTTTGGATGATGGTGAAACGCGGATCCTTACTGATGGTTTCTTTTCACGGCCTCCTGCATATACAGTTGTTTTCGGTGAAGTGAGTCCGAATACTTCTCGCATTAAAGATTGCCTAAATAGGGCAGGAATAAAAGATTTGGATGCTGTGATACCAGTCCATTCCCATTTTGATCACGCGATGGATGCCCCTGTGGTTGCTCAACTTACCGGTGCGACATTAATGGGATCATCCTCCACATTAAATATCGGTCGTGGATTGAAATTACCGGAAGATCAAATGGTACAAGCGCCCTTGAATAAATTCATTTCAATTGGCAAATTTGAAATAATGTTCATTGCTTCTGAGCACTGGGAATATCCTGATCCCGATCAACAAAAACGCTTGTTGCATCAAGGAATATCTACTCCGTTGGTTCCTCCAGCCTCTATTTACGATTACAAAGAGGGAATTAGCTACACATTACTCATCAAACATGAAGGAGTCAATATTGCAATTCAAGGTTCTGCTGGATACAAAGAGAATGTTATTCCTGATTTCGACGCGGATATTCAGTTTTTGGCGATTGCAGGGATAGAGTTAATGGACGAAACCTATAATCGGAAATACCAGAAATACGTTATTGACGCGGTAAACCCAGAAGTAATTGTTCCGATTCATTGGGACGATTTCACCGTGCCACTTGACGAGGGATTGAAAACAACCAACCTGATGGTTAATTTGAAATTTGGATCGAATTTAGGGGAGGCGTTTGAGCTCATAGAACTTAATAATCCTAATCGACATATAGTTGTGTTGCCTTTATGGAAGAGAATTGCAATGCATGATTTATTGAAGGAGTCTTCACCTTGATAAATCTGTTCTACTTCTTTCCTTTTCGACGCTTACGTTCCTTCATAATTAGGCTGAGCTCACGACTTGTCTGACCAGCAACAGAGGTGTTTTCATCAGCTCGACGAAGCAAATATGGCATTACCTCTTTAACAGGGCCATAAGGAACATATTTCGCAACATTGTATCCAGCGTTCGCTAAATTGAATGAAATGTGATCACTCATTCCTAAAAGTTGCGCAAAGTATATCGAGGCATGATTGTTCGGGACGTTTTTCTCAGTCATGATTTCAGTCAAAAGCATAGCGCTTTTCTCATTATGAGACCCTGCGCACAAATCGACGATGTCCAAGTTGTCCAATGATAGGCGTAAGGATTTGTTGAAGTCAGAATCGCTCGCTTCTTTAGTCGGTTGGATAGGAGATGGGTACCCTTTTTCTTCGGCCCGCTCTCGTTCTTTTTCCATATAAGCTCCACGGACAATCTTCACTCCATAATGATGGCCATCTGCCTTTGCTGAGTCAATTTCTTCTTGGAAGAAAGCCAAACGATCGTGACGATACATCTGTAAAGTGTTGTAGACAATTGCTGACTCCTTGTTATATCGAAGCATCATTTCCTTCGTGATTCGGTCAATCGTATCTTGAATCCAAGACTCTTCGGCATCAATAAAAACAGGAACCTTACACGCATGAGCCGCCGAACAAATTTGATCCACTCGAGAAACTAGCTGTTCGTACTTTTTGAGATCATCACCTTTTAGTTGGTCAATACCAGCATTGGCCTTTTCTAAAATTGAAAACAAACAAATCCCAGTCATTTTGAAGACCGCAAACGGAATGTTGTCGTTCACTTTACCAGTTTCAATTGTTTCAATGATTTCAGCGACCGTAGAATCGAAATCTTCATCGGATGTTTTTCCTTCAATACTGTAGTCGAGAATGGTCTTTACATTGTGCTCACCAAGTGCATTCGAAGTGGCAATTGAACCTTCAACGGATTCACCCCCACAAAATTGATGGAAAATCGTTTTTTTGATCATGCCGTTAATTGGCAAACGAAGCTTGAATGCAACATTGGTCGCCCATTTTCCAAACTTCACAAAAGTCCTGCTTCCAACGGCTTTAAACAGCCAATACGCTCGTTTTAAATCTCTGTTAGATTTACTTTTGAACGCAATTTCGGTGTTGTCGAATGAGATCATTGCGTAAAAATAACCCGAATTAAAAAAACAGGGTAATGTTACGACCGATTATTTAACTTTGACATTGAAATTTATACGAATGCACTTAATTCAATCCAACGGATACCAGCTTGAACTCGGTTCGATTTTGGAATCGAGCTTTTCGGAGAAGCTACAATCTTTCAGCAACGAGAAGATCGTTTTGTTTGCCGATGAAAACACGAGCGAAGCTTGTGTGAGTTATTTACTGACTCAATTTGAACAGCTTTCTGAGGCAGAAGTGATCATGATTCCTGCTGGCGAAATTCACAAAACGGTTGAAATTGTTGAGAACATTTGGGAAGTCTTGAGCGATTACCAGGTGGGACGACACGATTTGCTAATCAACATAGGTGGTGGAATGATCACCGATATGGGTGGATTCATTGCTTCGTGCTACAAGCGTGGAATTGAATTTATTAACGTGCCAACGAGCTTACTTGGGATGGTTGATGCATCCATTGGAGGAAAAACTGGAGTAAATCTAGGTCATTTCAAAAATCAAATAGGTGTTTTCAGTCATCCGATTGCAGTGTACATCGATCCTATTTTCTTATCGACATTGCCGAAAGCGGAGTTGATGAGTGGGTATGCGGAGTTGCTAAAGCACGGCTTGATATCTGATGCCTTGCTCTATGCAGAAGTCTTGGCTCAAATGGAAGAGGCGGAGTCGATTCCTGTTGAATTGTTAAGAGATGGAATCGAAATAAAGAACAAGGTTGTAACGGCTGATCCTTTAGAAAAAGGCGAAAGAAAGAAATTGAATTTCGGTCATACTTTTGGACATGTAATTGAAGGTTTCTACATGGGTAGAGAAGGAGTTTCACATGGCTGGGCAGTGGCAATCGGAATGATCTTCGAATCTTACTTATCGTACAAAAGAGGATTGTTGACGTTGAAGGATTACCAAAAAATTGAGTTGGACTTGAAAAAGTGGTACAATATTCCCCCCTTTTCAAATGAAGACATGCAGGAGATGGTCAATTGGCTTTCAAACGACAAAAAGAACCGATCAGGGAAAATTCAGTGTTGTTTATTGGAAGGAATTGGGAAATGCACCTTCGATCATGAAATCTCCCAAGATGAAGCCGTTGAAGTTTTCCTTCATTTCAAAAATCAACAGATCAATTTAAATTAGACCCTACCGTCTTTGTTACTTTCTCAGTAGTTCCAGTTCATTTTTCGACCTTTCCCTGAACATCAGCATTTTTAACCTTTTGGAGAAAATAGTCCAAATAGGATTTTGATTTATTGTCTTTATCAAAGTAGTATGTCTCTTTCAAAGTTGGCTCGAGTTCTTCAAAGTTTAGCCAAACTAATTCTTTTTCGCCATTTACCTCGCCAGATTCATTTACTCGATTCACCACTGGACATATTGCCTGGACTATGCGTTTTTTTTCTTTCCCCTTTTTGTTATAAAGAACACTTACCCTGAGTTTGTATTTTGTGATATCACTGTCTTCGTACCAATGATAATCGGGAGACGGATACTTGTATGACTGAGTACCATCTGGAAGATCTAAAGTAATATAATCTCCCCACTCATCAACCAAAGGAACATCTGACATAGGTCCAAACATCCCGAGCAAATAACAAAGTTCCTTTCTCACACTTTCCGAAGTTAAAAATGTTTCATTCTCGTCTTGATCCATTACAGGAAAGCGCAATTCTCCTTCATCAAATGGGCCAAAACCGAATAATTCGGGATTGTATGGGTAATAAGACTTAATCCTACCATCAATGATCTTTGGATGAAGAATGGTCCAAAGATTATCGTTGCGGTTATTAAAAGAGAATGTGTATTTGTCGTAATTCATTAATGAGGTGCCGTTAATACTTATATCGGAAGACAAGTCCCAATGCTCACCCCATGCCTTTGAAAAAGGCTTAAATAATACCGAGTCTTCATCTGAATTAAGCTCAACGAAGACAATCTTTTCGAACAAACGTTTTGATTCGTAAGGTTTTATCGTACTAGAAGTGGTGAAGAATATTACGAATAGGACTAAGAAAGAATAGTGCGTTTTTCTCATTTTTTAAGTTCTAATTTCCATTTACAAAAAATGGAATTCTCTATGAATATAACGATGAAATACAATTTGGGTACAAATAATGCAATAAATCTATTTCGCAATATGACGATATAGATTCGCCAAATTCAAGGCTTCATTTTCAGAATCTTGTTTTTCAATTCTTCTAAACGGTTGATTACCTCGTTAAAATCTTGTGATGAGGTAGTTGGGGCCTCTGCTTTCGGCGTAGGTTTCGAAACCTTCTTTTCACGAAGTGATTTTCGCGCACCGTCCAAAGTATGACCTTCTTCCTTTACCAATTCATAGATACGATCAATTGTTTGAATGTCTTTAACTGTAAACAAACGATTACCCTTATTGTTCTTTTTGGGCTTGATAGCAGAAAATTCTTTTTCCCAGAACCGAATCAATGATGTGTTGACATCAAACATTTCCGCCACCTCACCAATAGAGTAGTAAAGTTTCGTTAATTCTTTGGGGTTAATCCGGGACACTTCAAATTGGTTTAGCTCGAAGATAGTTAATTTTTTTTGTTCCTTTGGATATGTTCGAATCAGATCAGCTTGAGCCAACCATCCGTAGAAGACGCGAATGGACCTTTTTAATTCTCGTTGGAATATTCCTCGGTTCTTTAACTATGCTCAATATTTTGGGTGTTTCTCGTTTTATAGATTTGTCGAGCTGGCTAGGGATTCCAAAGGAAAGTGACTTTCGTTTCGCCATTGCCGTGGGAGTGCTTCCGTATCCAATTACTTTCTTCTGTACCGATTTAATTTCGGAGTTGTACGGTCGAAAACGTGCCAATATGGTTGTTTGGATTGGATTGATCTTAAATGTATGGGTTCTTTTTGTTTTGTGGCTAGGAGGCTGGCTAGAAGCTCCTTCAGAGCTAGTTGACGGAAGATTAATCCCCGAAGTTGTGAATGGTAAAGCCGAAGTGCCTTACGGCTATGCTTTTTATGAAATTCGAACATTGACCTTTGGAGCAACGGCTGCTTCCATGATCGCTTATTTAGCCGCACAATTCGTCGATGTGCACGTATTCCATTACCTCAAAAACAAAATGCAAGGTCGGAAGCTTTGGCTGCGAAATAACGTGTCAACGTTGACGAGTCAATTAATCGATTCCGTTGCAGTGATTGTTATTACTCACTACTACGCGAATGCTCTTCCGATGAAGGAAGATGTTTCCGTGTCTTATCAATTATTGATGTTTGTGCTGAGCGCTTATGCCTTCAAGGTGGTTTTTGCCCTGTTAGATACTATCCCAATCTACTTCGCGGTCAAGAAGCTCAGGGTCTTCCTTCGAATCGATGATGAGGTTGCTTTCTGATGGTTTTCTACGCAAGTTCCAGATAAGAAATAGAATAGCAACTAATCCGAAAGCAGAAGCAGCAACGTAAGCGATTCGGGCCGACTCCATTGTGTTGTTGTAAATGAGAATCGTAATAAAGGATCCCGCCATTATTGCAGACTCTAGAGCGATAAAAACGGTTCCCGCTCCGACACCCCGACGTGCTTTTGGAGAAAGATCAGCTGTCCAAGCGAAAATCGTAGGGCTGTTGATTCCCGTTGATAATCCGAAAACAATGGCGCCAATTGTGTATTGAATCACTTCTGTGGATGTGGCGATCAGTAGGTTGCAAGCAATCAGTAAGATTAGTCCAATAATTAATGATTTTCGTCGTCCAATTTTATCGGAAAGACTTCCTGCGAAAAGTCGCACTAAGATAGTCGAGGACATGTAGAAGATAAAGAACCAGCCCTTGTTCTCAATTCCTAAGTACGTGCTGATATCAGGAGAAGTAACGAAAATTACACCTGTTGATATCGCAGCAAGGAACATGATTAAAGCTGGCGCTAGCACAGTTGGCTCAAATACATCATCCAAGTTAACCTTCAATAAAGCTAATTTAAACGGCTGAGGATTGGGAAGTGTTTCTTCCATTTTTAAAATGATCATTCCTGCGAGTAGTGCGAACCCAGCGGCGATGCAAAACAGACCATATATCCCAACGAGTTCCAGAATCATTCCAGAAAAGAAGTTCCCAACCCCAAAACCTACGGAGATAAACGTTCCCCAAATGCCCATACCAACGCCGCGGCCCTTGAGAGGTAATAAATCCGTTACTAGGGCTGTAGCTCCTGTTGGAAGAAATCCTGCACTGAATCCATGTGATAATCGTAGCATTAAAAATCCGGCCAAGCCAACGACAGGGTAAAATAGGGTGGTAATTACTCCAATAACAATCCCGATGTACATAACTTTCTTTCGACCAATCGTATCAGATAGCTTTCCTGAAAATGGGCGAGAGATCAATGCGGTGATAGAAAAGAGAATGAATATTAGCCCTTTTGAGTTGGCTCCACCCAAATCCGTTATCATTTGGTTCAACTCTGGGATGAACAAATTGAAACTGATCATGAAGCACAAAAGTGCCCAACACATCAGCCAGAAATTACGTGGATATTGTCTAAGATTCACAAGCGCAAAAGTACGCTTTAATTCAATCTTACATGGTCATTTTGTACATTCCTTTTTCCATCCGTTTAATTCCAGGTTTTAAGGAATTTTGGCATTCTAAATTGAAAGTTTTGATTGTCTATTGCGTCCAATAGTTCTAAATTAGAGGATATGAAATTTACAGCAATTATTGGGCTTTTGGTAATCGTAGCATGTAGCTCAGGCATGCAATCAAATTCAGGGATAAGTAATTATACCTTCGATCCAGATGATTCGACAAAAGTGGTTAAAACTGAATCGGAGTGGAAAGCTCAGCTCACAGATGAACAATATGAAGTAACTCGTTTGAAAGGAACAGAGCGTGCGTTTACTGGAGAATACTGGGACAACAAGGACAAAGGAACTTATACGTGTGTTTGTTGCGATTTGGAACTGTTTGCGAGCGACACGAAGTTTAAATCAGGTACGGGTTGGCCAAGCTTTTACGAACCAATCAAAGCTGAAAATGTAGGGGAAATCAGCGATAACTCTTACGGTTGGAATAGAGTAGAGGTGGTGTGTAATCGATGCGACGCTCACTTGGGACATGTGTTTACGGATGGACCACGACCAACTGGACTTCGTTATTGCATTAATTCGGCATCATTAAATTTTGAGAAGGAATAGTCTACCTATAAAATGAAAAAGAAGCAACATTTGGCGCTGGATGTTTTCGACGTTGTAATGAAGTAGAAACAAAAAGGGAAACAACAAAAAACGGCATCGATTAATCGATGCCGTTTTTTGGGTTTCAGTTATAATAAATAGAATATCCTAATTCGTTTTCTTTATGTCTTGCATTTGCTTACGCTGCTCAGTTCGATCAGAAGCTTTTGCTTTCATCATTTCTTCGTAAGCTGTAAATTGCTCTGGTGTCAAAATTGTCGCCATCACGCGTTTGTGATCTTCACGATTTCCACGAATAAATTCTCTTTTCTTGGCATCGTCCATTTGTGAATTGTTCTCAATAGCCTCAATCTTCGCGATCACCATTTCATTCAAGTTTTCAATTTGAGTCACTTGATCTACGGATAAGGATAATTCAGATGCTAAATTGTTAATACTACTCTGAGAATACTGAGCAATAACTGCATTCGTTCCTGATGTTTGAGCGTTCAAACCAAGTGCAAAAAATGCGAACGATCCGATTAAAATTGGTTTCAAAAAATTCATAAATTCTAATTAAAACAGCTTTGGCTCGAAGCATTTGCTGTTAATGTTTGTAATATAGATGCGAAAATTAGGAAAAAGTTGCTTCTCAGAGGTAAAAAAAACGAAAATTGTTTCAAGCTGAAAAACTGTATCTTGCAGAATGACTCTGAGTTCCAGAAATCAGTATTTCTTTCTAACTTTTGGGATTTCCCTTTTATTCCTTCTGATGGGGTGTGCAAGAATTAAAGATTTGAAGCACTCGCAAGAAGGGAATGTTCTGAATTTGTCACGAAAAGGACTCACCAAGTTTCCTGAGGAAGTCTTTAAAAATAAAGAACTGAGAGTATTGCGATTGTACGGCAATGAAATTGATAGTATTCCTGACCGTATTTCTGAATTGACAAAGCTTGAAAAGTTGTACATCGGTAGGAATAATTTGAAGTACATTCCAGCATCCATTGGTGAGTTGAAAAACCTGAAGATTTTCTCTGCACAATACAATAAAATTGAATCGCTTCCTGATGAAATCTGCAATTTACCCAACCTTGAGCAGTTGTGGATGAATCAAAATCAACTGACGAGCTTACCCGACTCCATTGGGAATTTGACGAATTTGGAAATACTTCAAGCGAAATTCAATCAGCTGGATAGTCTTCCTAGTTCAATTGGTGATTGTGAAAACTTACAATTCATCTATCTTAATCGTAATAACCTCAAGGCACTGCCTAAATCGTTGGCAAAGCTTTCTAGATTGAAGGAGTTGTATTTGTCCGGTGCTGGTCCACTTTTGGACGTTCCAGAGGAAATGTGCGATTTGCGTTACTTCGAATTGATTCAAATCGATGGGAATACGGCCTTGCCTGCTTGTATGTACGTTCTACAAGCGAATCGTTTGCAGATTATTCGAGAGTAGATAGCGTATTTAGTCCTTATTAAACTTAGTTGACATCGAAAGAAATAGAACTAAATCATAAGATAAATGTGCTCCAATGGCGAACCACAATCCGAATTCTTCGAATCCATAACTGATCATAAGAATGAATGGCAGTACAATCAATCCGTAAATCGACATGCGCCAATTAAAAGGATTCAAATAACCGTGAACAGCCACGAAAATGACCGAAGTAAGCAATGGTCCAAGATAGAATTGTACTCCTGATCGAAACAAGAGTTCTTCACCGACACCTGCACAAATGGACAAAAAGACGCAATCCCAAACCGATAGTTTCATGTTTTTTACCATCGTTTCAACTCGAACGGGTAACTTATCGAAAACAGGTGCGTTCATCAATAAGAGAGCAATAAAGGCATAAAGAATGCCGATTTCCACTCCAACGCCAAATTTCAAATAGGTAAAGTTTTCAAATTGAAGGAGTTCTATAAAAGATGTCCCCTCAAGGTACCACATGACCAAAAATGTCGGAATTGGGAAAACTAGTAGGGTGATTAATCCCAATATATAGAGCGCTCTCTTTTTCAAAAATGTACTTTTGTCCAAAATAACTAAAATGAGATCACAAATTATTGATTGGATCAAGCATTATTACGATTTAACCACGAAATCTGGTGTTGAGGCTTATGACGCTGATAAGATCTGGTGGACATTTGGATTATTCACTGCACTTATAGTGGCGTCTTTTATCGTCTGGCTTATTTCGCGATTTATTCTAATTCAGGTGATGCATACTGTTGCTGGGAAATCGAAAACTGTTTGGGATGATTATTTGATGAATAACAAAGTGTTCAAAGGGCTTGCACTTCTCGTGCCGCTGATGTTCATGGAATATTTCCTGTCAATTACATGTTACTATTATCCGGAATTGGAGTCAGTGTTGGTGAAATTCAGCAAAGTGCTCATCATTATAGCTATTATAATTATCATTAACCGCGTGTTTAATGCCATTCGCGATATTATGCTGGAGGTGGAAAGTTTAAAGGATAAGCCGATTCGGTCGTACACGCAAATCTTAAAAATATTTATTTCAGGAATATTGATCATTGTCTTATTCTCAGTGATTACTGGAAAATCACCCATTTTCTTCTTGACGTCTCTTGGGGCAATCTCGGCAATTTTGTTGTTGGTTTTCAAAGACACCATTCTTGGTTTTGTTGGCAGTATTCAGCTTTCTGCTAATGACATGATTCGCATTGGAGATTGGATCACAATGGAGAAATACGGTGCAGATGGAGATGTTGAAGAAATCAACCTTGCAACGGTTAAAGTCCGAAATTTTGACCGTACCATTACTACGATTCCAACGTATTCGTTTATTTCTGATTCGTTCAGAAACTGGCGTGGAATGGAAGAATCGAATGGTAGAAGAATCAAACGTGCAATTAAGATTCAGGTGAGTTCAGTGAACTTTGCGTCGGATCAATTGATTGATGATTTGAAGAAGATGGATGTATTAAGTGATTTTATTGCGAAGCGTCAAACCGAAATCGCGAAATACAATGAAGAACGAGGGTTTGTTGGCGAAAATGCGATCAACGGCCGTCAGCAAACGAACCTGGGCTTGTTCCGAAAGTACGTTCAGTATTATTTAGAAAAGAAAGAAGAGATCAATACGGATATGACTCTAATTGTGAGACAACTTGAACCAACGGAATACGGTATCCCATTGGAAATCTACTGTTTCTCAAGATCGAAAGAATGGAATATCTACGAGGGGATAGTTGCAGATATTTTTGATCATCTATTCTCTGTATTGGAGCTGTTCGAACTGGCGGCTTTTGAGCGCCCGACTGGTAAGGACTTGAAAGAATCAATGAGTAAATAAAATAGTATGTCAGAAAGAGCAATAGTACACGACAAAGAAAACCGAGAATTCATTTTAGAATTGGAGAATGATCTAGTAGCAAAGGTGTCGTACAGTCTAGAAGGAAAAACTATGCGCTTGACATACTCGGAAGTTCCACCGGTTCTACGAGGAAAGGGAGTAGGGAAAGAATTGGTCGAGAAAACCTTCGAAAAGTTAACTGAAGAGGGATACGAGGCAATCGCGATATGCGGTTACATCAGAGCAATTGCAATGCGAAGTCCTAAGTGGGGTGAGATTATAGACGTCTAGTATTATTGAACTTAGAGGTCATCGTTATTGGTGCGTTCAAGGCGTTTTTCGAAACCTACCTTAGAAGTGAAAAATTATAACTGAAGTTTCTTTGAACGACGTTTCAACTGAATCTTTCGGGTTAGATACGAACTTAAAAAAGTTGATCCAGAACCAATAATAGCACCAACTAAGACATCACTTGGGTAGTGAACGCCCAAATGCATCCTCGAATAGCCGACTGCTCCTGCCCAGAGAAAAGCGGGTACATAAACATACCATTTCGGATAAGCTATTGTTAACGAGCTAGCTGTACTAAACGCGACGGATGTATGTCCAGATGGAAAAGATGGATCTTTAGGATGTACTAAATTTTCTAATTCGGGATACGTTGTAAATGGACGCTCGCGTCCAATACCCTATTTCATTCCAAGCATAATCACGGAGCTCCCTACTAGTGACCCAGTGATCATGAGAGCATTTTGTTTTGAAAGACTGTCTTTTTTTATTGCTCCAATCGTCATCAATGTTGCCGGAACAGCAAGGGATACAGGACCAAAGGAGTGTGTAATTGCCAAAAACGTTTGGTCAAGTTTCGTATTTCCTTCAAGGTTTAAAGTTCTAAGTGTTTCAATATCAGTGTTTTGAGCAGAAGATGGAGCCGGCACTACTAGAAAAACGAGGAATATAATTGGGCGAAGGCTCTGCATGGAATTGATATTGTTCCATTAAAAGTACTATTAATGATTCATCAGGGTTATTATTTATTCGATCTTACACTGAAAAAGCTGAAAAAATCAACAGGTTCTTCCTTGGGAAATTTTTCGATTCCACTGGAGAAGTTGTTAAACTCATGTATACAAAAAGTTACATAGTTGTCACCTTTAATCGATCAAGACCTTTTTGTATTAAATACCCTTT
>CAJQOB010000020.1 GCA_905479845.1 uncultured Flavobacteriales bacterium | reverse complement strand
ACTTTTTGAATGTTATTTTAGAAGTCGACACATAGAAAGATACTTATTCTTTCGGCGGGAAGCAATGCTTCCCGTTTTTCGTTTTTAACAACGAATGTTTATAAACGAAGAGAGGCTGCCCCTTTTGAGACAGCCTCTTTTGCTCTCCCTCTAGGACTCGAACCTAGGACCCTCTGATTAACAGACAAATTCCTCAGATGCTTTGTCGGATATTAAAAAGCTAAAAAGTCCTAAAATTAAGGGTTTTCAGCCTTTTTTAACTTGAATTAGTGCCTTTTTAGGCTTATCTTAGAGGTAGAAAAATGGCAAAAAAGATGGCAACTTTTCACTCATGGCAAAGGTAACATTAAAACTCGACACCCGTAAAAACCGACAAAAAAAGGATGGAACTTATCCGCTGACTTTGGAGTTATCACATAAATCGACTCCTACCCGCATAGGATTAAAATATTCTTTCACAAAAGAACAATGGGATGATGCGGAACAAACTCCCATCGATATTCCGAATGCAAAACATATCGGTGCTAAAATTCGGTCACAACTTTCAAAAGCAGAACTTCTTTTACACTCCTTAAAAATGGAACTTGAAACTATGTCTGTTCAAGAATTAAAAGCTCGGGTAAAGACAGAAATATTTTCAAAGGATTCTACATCGAATAAGACAAAAGAAATCTATGTTCAACGAATTATCAATAAAGAGTCACTCACTGAACGAGCAAAAGCAAAGATTGCTCGAATGCATGAAGCAAAGAGGTTTGGAAATAAGAGTGCCGTGAAAACGGCATACAATGCTCTTAAGGGATATTTTGGATTCAAGCCAGAAGATGAACACGAAAACATCCTTTTTGTAGATGTCGACTACAACACGCTTGAGAACTTCTGCGCGTACATGTATGGAAAAGGTTGTAAACCAAATACCTTACGAGCGTACTTAGCGGCTATTCGGGCCTTGTTTAATGAGGCCATCAAAGCGAAGGAATTGGATAAGGATATTTATCCGTTTGAAGCGTTTAAAATGCCTAAGAAACCCAGGACAAAGAAGCGAGCGTTGAGAATGGGTGATATAAACAGTATTCGTGATCTAGAATTAGAGCATGATTCTTATCTCTGGAAAGCCCGAAATTACTTTCTCTTTATGTTCAACAATATGGGAATCAACTTTATCGACCTTGTTCAACTTAAAAAGTCTCAGTTTTCGCAAACAGAATATGATAAAAATGGGAGGCTCATAGCTGGGAGGATCAAATATGCAAGAGAAAAAACGGATGGTGAATTTTCGATCAAACTCACTCAAGAATCATTAGAAATCCTTAATCATTACAACATAAAGAGTAAAAAGAAAAACGATTTCATCTTTCCTTATGGCTATGAGAATACCGAAGAGGGAAGAAAGCGTTATGAGCAACATCGAAAAACAGTTAATGGTCACCTCAAACAAATAGCCGAACTTGCTGGAATTGATGAGAACATGACAACTTATTTTGCACGACATACTTGGGCCACAACAGCTAAAAGAAACCACTATCCCACTACTCTAATCAAGGATGCACTCGGTCATGCTGATTTGAAGACAACTGAGAGTTATTTGGCTAGTTTCGATAATGATGAGCTGGATACTGCTAATGAAGCGATAACTCAAGGTTAGATTTCAATCGCACTATTAGTCCATTCCTGAAACAAGTCAACAACAAAATTTAACATTTTGTTGAGGGGGGGGGATAGAAAAGTTGTTATATTCACGCTGATAAGTTCTCGTTAATTTAGTTACGAAATAATAACCAAATCAGTCTTCGATTGAATAATAACAGTCTGGATTCTTGCTTACCCATATTCAATTACTGTCATAGATATGCGGAAGAGAGACCTATGCATACAGCATTTGTTTTTCTAGAAGATGGCGACGAAAAAGAGACGAAGCTTACCTACGGTGAGCTATATCGTGATTGCACAAAAATGGCAGCGGTTTTGAGCGAAAAAGAGTGTTTGCAGAAAACGGCATTGCTCCTTTTTCCTCCAGGTATAGAGTATGTAAAAGCTTTTCTGGCTTGTCAGGCAGCTGGAGTGATTGCTGTACCGATCTACCCTCCAAGAAGCAGTAAGCATGCAGACCGTTTGCAGCATATTTTGAAAGACTGTCAAGCATCACTTATTTTAACAACCGATAAATATCGAACAAAGCTTGAAAGTTTTTCTGAAGAAGTTATTCAGGAGTGTGATATACTGACGGTTCAGGAAATGGAATCAGGGAACAAATCTCAATTCAATTTTGAGGCGTGCCAATCTACAGATAATGTAGCATTCATTCAGTATACATCGGGAAGTACTGGAAATCCAAAAGGTGTTGTTGTTACGAATAAAAATTTATTAGCAAACGAAGCACAGATTAAAGGAGCTGTACAACAGACAAAGGAATCTGTTATTGTTTCCTGGTTGCCAATGTACCATGATATGGGACTAATTGGTAACATATTACACAATGTTTACATTGGTTCGAAATGCGTGTTTTTTGCACCTGTACACTTTCTGCAAAAGCCTTTACGATGGCTCAGAGCAGTTACAAAGTACCGTGCAACATTAAGTGGTGCTCCGAATTTTGCATTTGACTTATTAAACCAGATAGATATTACTGATGAACAACTTGATTTAAGTTCATTGGAAGTTGCATTTAATGGCTCTGAAAAAGTAAGAAAAGATACCCTCGAAGCATTCTATGAAAAATTCAAAACAGTTGGGTTAAAGCGCGGGGCAATTTATCCATGCTACGGATTGGCCGAGGCAACTTTAATGGTTTCTGGAAAGAACAAAGGTGAAGTGTTTCAAACAATTACCACGACTGAAGCTCAGGTGAAAGCAGGAAAACTAGTGGCAGCAGAAGAAGGAGCGATTCATTTCGTTTCAGCTGGAAAGGTGAGAGCTGGAATAGAAGTGATAATTCGTGACGATAATGGAAACAATTGTAATGGGAATGAAATCGGTGAGATTTGCATTCATGGCGACAATGTTACAAGCTCGTATTGGGGAGGGAGAAGCCCAGAGAGTTTCTTTAAACAGGATGGAAAACTGTTTCTAAGAACAGGCGATTTAGGAGCACTCGCGAACAATGAAATATACATCACTGGAAGAAAAAAGGAGATCATCATTCTGAATGGAGTGAACTACTATCCATATGACATAGAGCGTGAAGTAGCACAGGCGCATCATGGCCTGGTAGTAAATGGTTGTGCTGCATTCTCTGTTGAGAATGGAACAAAAGAAGAACTGATTATCGTTACTGAAATTGAGCGAACGTATTACAGAGAGTTTAATCCAAATGAGGTATTTGATGCAATCAACGACCGCTTAGGAGCACAGCTCGGCTTCTTACCAGATGATATCGTGGTTATCAAACCAATGAACCTTCCGAAAACATCAAGTGGAAAAATTCAGCGTAGCTCCTGTGCAAATCATTACACGAGTGGAACATTTGAGCCAATTTGTACACAAAAAGGACTAGGTGTAGTTTCAAAACATACAGCAAAAAAGAAAGAAGATCACCCCCTTTCAACATTCGAAGAAATCATTGAAGATATTCTTGGAAGAACAGTGTCTTTAGAGGAATATGATTCAATTCATGAGGTTGGATTAGATTCGTTGCGATTTATGGAGTTTGCGACTGTATTGGAAAAGAAATTTCAAGTTGCTATACCTATTGAGAACCTATATGAAGACCTCAACTTTAAGGACTTACTTAAGTTATTAAATAGCTATAAGGAAGCAGATGCTCCAGAAACGAGTCGCGTAGTTTCGATGAATCAAGAAGCACTCTGGTTGGGAAGTCAAAATGGTCTCACTGAAAATACAATCGGGTTTTCGTTTACGCTAACAGGAGATGTTACTACAGAGCGATTAGTTGAAAGTTTAACAGTAGCGCTAAACCACCTGAATTGGGAAAGCATAAACTTTAATTGGAAAGCAGGAGAGCTTGGAACTACTCAGAACAAGGATCTTTTTGAGACAATTGTACTGGACAGTGAAGATAATCTTGAGATTGAAGCCCTTCAGTCATGGGACTTAGAAAGTGACACACTTGTCCGGTTGGTGTATGTGAAACAAGAGAAAACCATTGTATTCTTATGCCATCATATCATAAGTGATGGTTGGTCATTAGCGACACTTTTTGAGGTTTGGACACATGTTCTCGCAGGAAATGAACTTGAAGCAATAAAACCATCTTATCAGGCATTTATTCAAGAAGAAGTTCAGACCTTGAATGACCAGGAGTTAGTTACAGGGGCACAAAATTACATATTACAGAATTTGGATGCATCATCGTTAAATGCATTCACAGAGAGCTCAAAAGGAGCTTCAATTTGGCACCAAATCCCAGTTGAACTGGATAAAGAACAGGTCGGATCTTTGGCGAAAAATCTCGGAGTCACTCCTTATCTACTATTGCTAGGTGCTTATCATTTTGCATTAACTGCGTTAACGGAGGCAGAACGTATCTGTACAGTTACTCCCGTAAGCAGAAGAACAACAAGATCACGTGAACACCTGTTCGGTTACCTGATGAATCTGGCATACATTGGTAGTCAGGCACAAAAAGAGGATACAGCGGAGGAATATTTCAATCGCTTGCAAAAGGAATATCGTAAAGCACTACAATATCAAAACGTACCATATGCTACATTGCTCAGAGATCTACAACTTTCTGAGGAACAAAAAACAGCACTTGGGAAGTACTATTTTGCATTCCAGTCATTTGAAAATAATCGTTTTTTAGAACTGTTTTCGGGAGAGGAGAAGTCGCTGGCAAAATGGTCCGGAGGTGAAATAAAGAGCGGAAATCCACTTTTATTGAATGGAAATTTCCCATTGGAACTAGAACTGTTTGAATGGGCAACATCAATCGGCGGTACCATTAAATTCAATACGTCGATATTTTCTTCAGAATTTGCCATATCTGTACTGCAGTCCATGCATCAGTTTGTAGAATTGCTAGGTGAGTGTGCATCGCTAAATGAATTGGAGAAATCGATTCAATACAGCTCATTAGCAACCGTTGATGGTGAAGAACTGAGTGAGCTGAACACACATTTTCTGGATCAATGGTCGGAATCTGTCCGTAAATTCCCAGATGCGCTGGCGCTTGAAAGCAATGCGCTTCAATTCTCCTATCGCGAATTGGATGTACAATCTACAAAACAAGCCATTGCTCTTAAGCAAGCATTTGACCTTCAAAAAAATGAAACTGTTTTATTGGTCAATGAGCGTAAAGCAGAGAACATTGTTGCGATGTTGGCCTTGATGAAGTCAGGAGGGGTTTACGCACCAATTGAAGCATCTACACCAAAAGAACGGATCGCTAGAATCGCTGAAATTTCAGGTGCTAGGTACATTATTGGAGCGATAGAGGAAAACATCCCTTCGCTACAAGTGATCGATATAGATAATTGTGAAGAGACAGGGCAATCTCTTGATTTGGCATGGCGATCAAAATACGCGTACATTATCCACACTTCGGGATCTACAGGAGTTCCAAAAGGAGTGAAAATCACGCAGGAAGCATTGGTAAACTTGAATGAAACCATGTGCCGCACATATGATCTTATGTCGACGGATCGGTTGTTACAGTTCGCACCATTGTCTTTTGATATGTCCGTAGAGGAAATCTTTCCTATTCTGAGTTGCGGAGGAACACTGGTCATTCGACCTGAGCACGTGCATGAAAACCTGTATGGCTTCAACAATTATTGCGAGGAAAATAACATAACCGTACTAAACCTTCCAACATCATTTTGGAACGAGTTGACACAGTTGGATACATTTACAACTACTGTTCGGTTGGTTGCGGTTGGTGGAGAGGTGATGCAAGCGCAGTTTGCAGAGAAATGGTTGAATAAGTTTGGTAAGACATGTCAACTATTCAATGCTTACGGCCCGACTGAATACACTGTCAATGCAGCAATTCAGGAAATAACGATCAGTAATCATCACGCAATAACCATCGGTAAACCAATTTTGAACACCACTGTTACAGTGCGCAATGAGCATGGGATTGTTTTGCCAAAAGGAATTTCTGGCGAAATCACCCTAACAGGAAAAGGGATGGCCGATGGATATACTACCGATCAAAAAACTTCTGCTTTTGTTGAAGTTGAAGGTCAACGATTATATAAAACAGGAGATCTAGGGTATATCAATACTGCAGGAGAAATTTGTGTCATCGGAAGAAAAGATGATCAGGTAAAAGTGCGTGGTTTCCGTGTAGAATTGGGAGAGATTAACCATCAGATCATTGATCTGGATGAAATTACCAACGCATGGACATGCATTCATGAGGATAATATCTATGCTTTTGTTGCAACCTCCAGAAAGGAGTGGACAGAAGCTGCCATTCAACGTGAACTTCGAGAACGCATTCCAGCCTATATGATTCCAGTTGGAATTGTTCTTATGGAACAACTCCCAGTAACGCTTCGAGGGAAAATAGATCAAAAACAGTTAATGGCATTGGTCGCGAATCAACAACAACCAATTGAACCTCCAACAACAGAACTAGAAGGCCGATTGCATGAACTCTGGACAGAAGTATTGGACCATAAAACTATTGGGATTAACACAGATTTCTTTCAAGCAGGAGGACATAGTATCAAAGCCATA